>CAZFTV010000093.1:0-1567 GCA_964521765.1 uncultured Eubacteriales bacterium | reverse complement strand
CCCCCCCCCCCGCCAGTCCTTCTTTCAGGACACCCGGTTCGAGGAGGAAGCCAACCAGGAACGCCAACGCATGCAGCCCCGCGTTTTCTCGCTGATGCTTTCGGGCTTGAACACGGTGGAGAAATATTTCTATCAGTACAGTTTCCCCGACCTCTACAGCGGCGTGGACGCCGGCGACGCGGCCAAGTTCGGCTCGGTCATCGAGAAATACTACCAGTTCTACGACCGGATCTTGGGGCGGTACCTGGCTTCTCTCAAAGAGGACGAAACGCTCATTGTCTATTCGCCGCACGGCATCGAGCCTCTCCCCTACTGGAAAAGGCTCCTGGGCTGGGTCTCGGGCCGACCCGGAGTCTCGGCCGACCATGAACAGGCGCCGGACGGCGCGATCTTCTTCTACGGGAAAAATATCGTCCGGGCGAGAAACATCGAAGGCTGGAGGGTCATCGACCTGGCGCCCACGCTCCTCTATCTCCTGGGGCTTCCGGTCGGACGGGACATGGACGGCATCGTCCGCAGCCAGGTCTTCGTCAAGGAGTTCACCGCCGAGAATCCGATATTCTACATCTCGTCCTACGAGGACATCACCATCAAGGCCCCCGAACAATAAGACGGGGCCCGGCGGCTGGGCGCCCCGGTCGAGGATTCTGAAGACAGGGAAATGGCCAGACGCCCGACTAGCTGACGACTTTCAACAAGCGCTTGACCCGGCCTTCTTTGACCAGGACGCGCATTTCCTTGAACAGGGTCGTCTTAGCCCCCGGCGTCGAGGGCTCGAAGCCCGGACTCTCGGCTTTGTAGGAAAAATAGATGAGCCACGGCCGGCCTTTGATGTTCGCCAGCGGCAGGAAACTCCACACCCGGCTGTCGGCGCTGTTGTCCCGGTTGTCCCCCATGACGAACAGGTGGCCGGCGGGCACCTTTTCCGGGCCGTAGTTGTCGCCGTCCATGATATAGTCGGGATAGATGTGGACCTTGTATTTCGCCTCATCGAGAGGTTGGTCGTTGATTAAGACCTGCTTGTCCTTGATTCGGATCGTCTCGCCCGGCAGGCCGATGACCCTCTTCACAAAATCTTTGCTCAGGTCCGGAGGGGACTTGAAGACGACGATGTCGCCTCGACGGATTTCGCGGCGAGGGAGAAGGGAATGCTCCAGGGGGAGGGCGGTCGGAGTATGGATGAGCTTGTTCACCAGCAGAAAATCCCCCACCAGAAGGGTCGGCTCCATCGAGCCCGTGGGAATCTGGAAAGCCTGCACGACGAAGGTCATGACGAAGAAGACGAAAACGGCCGTCTCGACCACCAGTTCGAACATCTCCCGGAAGACGTTCTTGGACTTTTCCTGGCTCTTCTTTTGCTGTTTCTCGAAGACAACGGCCAGGATGACGCCGCGGATGATATAGAGCGCGATGCCGATGAGCAGGGCGTTCAAGGCTTTGGAAACGGGGAAAAACAACGCGACGGCCGCCACGGCCAGCAAAGACAGGATGCGGACCAACCGGTATGTCTTCACGAACGTTCACCTCGAGCTAAAATTCTCATGAAAATGAAGGGCTACTATATAAG
>CAZFTV010000092.1:0-7505 GCA_964521765.1 uncultured Eubacteriales bacterium | reverse complement strand
TATTTTTTGCGGAATTTCTCCACGCGCCCGGCGCTGTCGATGAACTTCTGTTTGCCCGTGAAAAAGGGATGGCAGCTGGAGCAAATCTCCACTCGGATTTCCTTCTTGGTGGACCGGGTGACGAAGGTGTTCCCGCAAGCGCAAACGACCTGGCTTTCCTGGTAGGCGGGATGGATGCCTTTCTTCATGACTCGCTTCTCCTGAGGGGGCATTATACCAGAGGGCTGAAGAGCGGACAAGTCGGCGATCTTCAGGGCTGGAGGCCGGGGATGCCGGAGGCTTTCTGCCGGTAACATTCCCAGTCGATGGAATAATGATGCCGCTTGAGGCTGTACCGGCTTTTCATCCTGTAAATCCGGTTCCGGAAGTGCCGGCGCAGAGACTTGGACAGGGGGTAGATCTGCTCCTCGGCCGCCCATTCATAGGGCTTTCCGGATTTATCGCGCAGGCAGCCCCAATGCACGGCCCAGGCCAGTTTTTTCAGCGACACGGCGCGAAACGCGCGACGGATGCTCTCGATCTCGCCGGCTTTATCCGGGTTGACAAAATAAAAAAACTTGGAGAACAGCACGGCGTTGTGGAAGAAAGCGGGGAAGGCCAGCAGTCCGTCCACGTCCATCAGGCGGGCCAGGTAGGTGAAGATATCTATGACCTTGCGGCTCAACCCCAGGCCGGGGTGTTCCTGCCCGGGGAGGGGCGAGCGGTTCGGGCCGAACTTCAAGAGGGGGTTCTGGAGGGTGAGCCAGTCAAAGACCAGGACCCTGTATTCCCGGCTGGACAACCCCAGGGTCAAATGGCTTTTAACTTGAAACAAGCCCTCCTTGATCTTCAAGTCGACGATGATGTTCTCCGGGGCGCGCGGCCCGAAGAAAATCTGAAACCGCTGCAGGGGATATTCGCTGGAATCGATGTTGAATTCCAGGGGCCAGAGCCCTCTCTTTTTGGCTTCCCTGAAAAAATTCTTGTGCCCGAGCACGGCGATGACTTCGGCCAGAGAGTACTTCCCCAGAAAAAGAGACGAGCCCTGAACGCGGCCGATGCCGGAAAACAGCTCCTCCTCGGCTAGGAGAGGCCGGCTGCCGGAGTTGAAGATGCTCTTGCCCTTTTGTTCGGTCATGCTGTCCCGATCCGCACATATCTTATTTCAATACCGACCCCTTCTCAAGACCGCCGCGCTTCGCGCCCGGCTTCGAGGCGGCCTTCGCCCCCCGCTCCCTTCCATAAAAAACGATCGTATCGTCTCCCAGGTCGAACCGTTTCTGTTCGACGAAGAATCTCGGCTCGAACCTCGTCTTCCGATGCCGGCGGAGGATGATCCGCCCGCCCTCCTCCAGGACCTCTCTCTTCCAGATGACTTTGAGCGGGTCCCGCTCGTCCAGGAGCCTGTAGGGGGGGTCGAGGAAAATGAGGTCGAACCGGATCCGGTCTTTCCCGAACTGGATGACCGCCCGATTGAACTCCCGGACGACGACCTCCGCCTGGTCTTCCGCCCCGCAGCGGGCCAGGTTGTGCCGGAGGACGCTTGCCGCAGCCGGGAATTCCTCGACGAAAACGACGGATTCCGCCCCGCGGCTCAGAGCTTCGATGCCCACCGAGCCCGTTCCGGCGAACCCGTCGAGCACCCTCGCTCCCCGAACCTCGGGCTCCAGAACATGGAACAGCGCCTCCTTGAGCTTGTCGGGCATGGGACGGACGCGGGGGTCGGAGACGCGCTTCAGGCGCTTGCCCTTAAAACGGCCGCGGATGACCTTGAGCATAAAAACACTTCAGCCTCATGGGTTCGCGAATCGAGAACCGACCGACGAACTCAGTGCCGATAGACGGACACTTCGGGAGGGGGATTAACGACGGTATAGACGATGGCCGTCGAGCTGGCCAGAACAGTGGCCATTCCGATGGGGGTCAGGAACAAAGCCCCCAGCCCGCTTTTCTCTTTGAGGAAGAGCCAATCATTCTCCAAAACCGGCTTTTCCAGGAAGACGTTGTAATATTGACCGGCCTCGGCCTTGGAGACGGGCGCGTTGTTCTGCTTGATGGTCCGCGTTTTTTGATAAAAATCCGTCTCACTACCCTTCTCTTTCTCGCCGAACAGATGAATTTTGTCGCCGAGACGCAACTCCCCCTGTTCCACGAAAATCTGGGCGTTCATGGTCGAGAGGTCGAACTTCACCACGCGTCCCAGAAATTTTTCTCCGCGGATTGCGGGAGGGTCATTGCCGGCTGCTCCCGATTTTCGGGTTACGGACTTCTGTTCCTCCAGGGAGATGGACAGCTTGGCCTCGCCGTCGCCGTCGATGCCGATGATGTCCCGGCCGTTGAATTCGCCCTGTGCGGTGACGGCCCCGAAAATGTAAAGGCCCCTGGCCGGGTTTTCCACCTTGAAAAAGCCCAGCTCGGTGGCCGGCGCGCTCTGGAGCATCTCGTTCGTAGCCACGTTCCTGAGCTTGATCACCGCGCCATGGGCCGGCGTCGTTCCATCGCTCTGATAAACGTATCCCGTCAAACTGCCGTCCTGAGAGGAAGCCTCCCCGGGACTGGAGAAGGAAACGGCTAGGATCAAAGCCAAGCCTAAGCAAAAAAAGCTCCTTTCGATTTTCTCATATCGACACATGATTTTTCTCCTCCACGCCGTTTGAGATTTCATTATCTCATATGCCCGGAGTTTGTCAATACTGAACCTCAAGGGGGAGTCCCGGGCGATCGGGGCTCCATTTCAGCTCCAGGGGCCGGACGGCGCGGTTGATGGCCGAGATTTCCAGGCGGTCGCCCCCAAGCCCCGCCTCGACCTCCAGGTTCAACTCGAGCCCCGGAAGGAAATCCTCCCAAATCACCCGGTTGTTGAACAGGACGGACACGAGGAGCTTCTCGACCTCCTCCCGGCCTTGAAACTTCAGCGCCAGCCGGGCCGGGCCGGGCAGGAGGGCCAGGCCGAAGGTCCGCGAGCGCCCCTTGAGGATGACCGTATCGGCCAAGTTCATCGTTGGAGGCGTCAACGCTCCGGATAAGGCCCTCTCCACCTCCGCCATCTTCCCCTTCTCGTTTAAACGCTCATAGTACCGATGGAGCTTGAACAGCACCGTCCGGTTCCCCGGCTCGAGCTCCCGGGCTTTAATGTAGAAGCCCTCGGGCTCATAGATGAAGTTAAGCTTGTCGTAGGCGTCGGCGATCAGGGTGTAGACCTCCGCAAGAAAAGGCTTCTGCGCGTTATCCAGGACGATCACTCCGCCCTGAACGGCCCCGCCCAGGGCTGTGATCGAAGTGTATTTATTCAGCTTGAACATCAAGAACACCTCGAAAGCCAGGCGCCGAAGGTCATGGACGTCCGGACGGATGGAGGATTCCTCGCGCAGAATGTTGATCTCCCTGAGGAAACCCTCCAGGGCCAGGACCTGGTTGAAGCTGTCCTCGAGCCCCAGATACGCCCGCAGGTCCGCCTCGGCGTCCTCGAGCTTCCGGGACTTCATCAGCCCGGCCTTGGCCCGGTTGAGCAGAGCGTCTTTGCGCAGGAGCCGGTGCTTCAGGACGTCCGGCGCGATGTCCGTCTCTCCCGACAGGCCGGCGTAATAGCGGATGCCGTCCAGGAGCCGGAGACAGGCGTCGGGATTCCCGGCGTCATTTTCTTTTACGGCCCGGTCGTAATCGATCCGCTCCGCCCGGGCCAGCAGCCTCCGTCTCATCTCCAGAGAATGGGATTTTTCTCCCAGGAACCGGGCATAGGTCCTGAGGAGCGACGCCGAATCTGGGAGAGCTTTTTCCAGAAGCGCGTCGTCGCCGACGTGCAGGGACCAGGCTTGGAGGATCTCCGGAAACTGGCCGCGCTTCTCCCGCTTGAGGATCTCACGGACCAGGTTCAGGGTGAAGTCGCGCTGGGGGCCGTCGAGATCGGACCAATGCTCGAGGAGGTCCCGGCAGAGGTCGAAATCCAGCGGCGATCTCTTCCCGGACAGGAGAGCCGCCTTCCACAACTCGGGAAAGCTGGCCGGCGCCTCGTCCTCGGATAGAAAGCTCAAGTAGCGAAGCGTGCGGGAATAGACCAGGTGTCCGGCCGCAGACGCGGGATTGAGCCTGAGAGCCCGGCGCAACAGCCCTTCGGCGCGGCGCAGGGAGCGCTCCGCGCCGGCTGTATCCGGCAGGACATCCAGAGCGAGGTCGAGGTGCGCCTTCCCTTCCTCCATCAGCGTTTGGTCCAGGACGGGCCACAGCGCATTGGCGCGGCTCAGGACGGCGATTTTCTCCTCGGGGGTCAATCCCGCTTTTTTCGAGGCATAGGCGCTATGGAAATTGCCGTAGACGACGATCGAAAGCGCGGCCGCCGCCGCCAAGAATGCGGCTGCCGCGGCGCATCTCCAGCCTTTCATCTACAGCCCCGCCTCCGGCGCAAAAAACGCCGTCCACCGGTGGTGGACGATCTTGACCGTCAAGGCCAGGATAACGGCGAACAGCAGGGCATTGGACGGGATGTGGAGGTTGAAGTCCGTGAAACTGTGGACGAGCATGACGACCAGGGAAACCAGCCCGCCCATGGCCAGGCCTTTAACCTCCAGGTTGTGACGGGCTTTCCACACCCGGAAGCACCGGACCAGGATCCAGATGACGGCCCCCGCCAGGAGCAGAAACCCCAGGATGCCCGTCTCGATCATCAGCTCCAGGTAATCGTTGTGAGCATGAGTCAGGCGCATCTCGCCTCCCTCCGGGTCGTAGGCTGGATAGACCGAAGCAAACGTCCCCAGCCCGGAGCCGAAGACCGGGTAATCCCCGATCACGGGCATCGTGTTCTCCCAGAAAAGCGTCCGCCCCCCCTTGAAAATTGTGTCGTCGGCGGAAAAACGGTTCATGACGGCCGTCATGCCCGCTGCGAGCGAAAAAAGAAGGATGATCAGGAACAGCGCGTTGATCATGTTTCTGGCCAGGCGCCTTCCCTCTCCGGAGGCGGTCAGGTGGAAAAGGCTCATCATCAGCAGCAGGAGGAAGGTGAAGATGACGAGGAACACTCCGGCCCGTGACTGGGACTTGACCACGGCCACGGCCATGACCACGGAGGCGGCCATGAGCAGGATATTCAGCGCGAACGATTTTCTCGACAGGAGGTTGATGACCTCCCTGAATTCCACGGCGGAACCCCGCGTCCGCAGGGAGAAGAACCCCAGCCGGGAGATGAGAAGCCCCAGGGCCAGAGGAATGATCATCTCCAGGTAGCCGGCCAGGTGGTTGCGATTGACGAACGTGCCGGTCACCGAGTCCAGGTTGATCAGCTTCCTGGTGAACAGGATCCAGGGGCGCGCTCGCGACAGCTCGAACAGGCCGTAGACCGCCTGGAAGACGCCCAGGCAGACGAGAACCGCCGCCAGCCTTTCCATCTGCCTGAAATGCTCCAGGACGCGGAGCACGAGGACCGCGGCCAGGATGTAGGCGAGGAGGGTCAGCCCCTGGCGCAACGTCTCGGCCGGCGCGAGGGAAAGGGTCAAGAAAGAAGACGCGCTCAGCCCGGGAGCATAGGCGTGGTGGAAATGAAAAGAGGCCGGCGACAGGACTCTCACCAGGCCGGGCGGCAGGGGCAGGGCCTGAAGGAGGAGCAGCCCGAAAAAGCAGCAGATCAGGATGCGCGGCAGGCGCAAGGTTCGGCTGAGCGCCGGGGAGGGCGATTCGCGGTTGAAGAGGACAAAGACCAAAGCCAGGGCCAGAACCGAGAGCTGGATGACCAGGATCGACCATTCCCAGGCCGACCCCTGGGGCAGCGGGCTGAATACCAGGAGGGCGATGAGCCCGATTTCGGCGACCTTCTTCCAGACGGCGGAGCGATCGCCGGGGAGGGAGGGCATAGTCCGCATCCGGGGTTCGGTGAAAGCCGGGCTGCGGCTCATGGAGAGGTCGTGCCTTTCCGCTTGAGAAACGAGGGCAGCCTGACCTTCAGGCTCTTCTCCCTGGCCGCGGGGTTGACGGCGTCGGGCTGGAAGGGCATGGCCTTGTCCTCGAGCACGGCCCGGGGATTGTCTTCCACGAGCGCCTGCGCCCGTTCCGGGCCGATCAGGGACTTGACGGACTTCAGGGCCGGGCTGAGCCGCGGAGGCCGGCTGGTGGCGTTATGAGCGTCCGAGGCCAGGATATGAAAAAGACCCCAGCCGAGCATGTTCTGCGCCGCATCTCGCACGGCCGGACCGTAAAGCCCGGTGAAGCTGCCGGCGTTCGCCTGGCCGAAACAGCCCATCTCCACCAGCTCGAAGAGCAGCTCCGGACGGCTCATGAACACGGAGTTGCGCTCGGGATGGGCGATGATGGGCATGAGCCCCTCGCTCATGAGCTCGAAGAAAACCTCCTTGACCCCCGGATAGACGTAATCAAAGGGGAACTCTATGAACAGGTAGGAGCTCGAATGGAGGACGAGGCGGCGTTTGTGCTTCTTGATTTCCTCGATCAGGCTGTGGGAGAAGCGCACCTCGACGCCGGTCAGGATCTCGACCGGAATCCCCTCCCGGCGGAGGGCGAGATCGAGCTCCTCCTTTTTCCGGCCGAGCTCCGTCAAGTCGTCGAGGCTGATGCCGCCGCGAAAAAGATGCGGAGTGGCGACGACCGTTCTGATCCCGTCCTCCAGGGCCGCGCGGGCCATGGCCACGGCCTCAGCCATATCCGCCGCGCCATCGTCCAGGCCGGGCAGGATGTGGCAGTGCAGGTCGATCATGTCCGGGACCTAGTCGCGCGCAAGCCTGTCTTCTTTGGCCTGGTTGACTCCATACCTGTAGCGATAATGGTACCGGTAGTGGTCGGCGTAGTAAGTGTTTCTCCTGATGTTGACGTCGTTGAAAACGACGCCCACGACCTGGGCCTTGGCCTTCTCCAGCTCGGAGAGCATCTTCAGGAAAGGCTTGCGGAAAGCCTTCTCCGGCCGGAGGACGATGATCGTGCTGTCCGCCAGCGAGCCCATGAGGGCCGCGTCGCTGACAAAAAGCATGGGCGGAGTGTCGATGATGACATAGCCGAAGGCCGACCGGAGATCCGCGAGCAGGTCCCGCATCCGGCTGGAGTTGAGGAGCTCCGCCGGGTTGGGGGGGATGGGGCCGCAGGGCAGGATCTTCAGGTTGCCCACCTGAGTGTTCTGCACGGCCTCGCGCGGTTGAACCCTGCCCGTCAGGACGTTGCTCAGCCCCAGCGTGTTCCGGACCTTGAAGATCTTGTGAACGCGCGGCTTCCTCAGGTCGCAATCCATGAGCAGCACTTTTTCCTCGAGCTGGGCGAAGCTGACCGCCATGTTGACCGCGGTCGTGGACTTCCCCTCCTGGGGAAAAGCGCTGGTGAAACACAGGAGTTTTCCCCCCTTCCGGTCCGACTGCGAAAAGAGGATCGAGGTCCGGATCGTGCGGTAAGCCTCGGAGATGGCCAGGTTGGGGTCGAAATGGTTGATGAGCTCGATGGAGACGGGCTGCTTCTCGGAACCGGGCGCGACGGGGCGGTTGGGCGGGCTGCCGTAGGAATAGGAGCTGAGATGAGAAGCCTTGCCGTCGCCGGCAAAG
>CAZFTV010000091.1:4371-7635 GCA_964521765.1 uncultured Eubacteriales bacterium | reverse complement strand
CGAAGAGGAACTTGTTACGGCGATCCTCGGGATGGGAACGGCGGGCGTTGACGTGCGCACGATTGCCAGACAAGTAGCCGGTCTGATCCGCGAGCACAAAGCCGGATTGACGCTCGATCACTTGCAGGCTGTTCCCGGCGTGGGGTTGGCAAAGGCCGCTCAAATACTGTCGGCCTTCGAACTCGCCCGACGGCATCTACTCAAGGACACGGCAAAGATTGCTGTCGCCCAGGATGTCTTGCCGCTGGTGGCCGACATCGCAGGCAAGCAACAGGAGTATTTCATCTGCATTTCACTCAACGGCGCAAACGAGCTTATCGAGAAGCGGGTCGTTACCATCGGCCTGCTTGACAAGAGCCAGGTTCATCCTCGCGAAGTGTTCGCTGATGTCATCGCCGACCGAGCCGCGGCCGTCATCTTTGCCCATAATCACCCGTCCGGTGAACTCGCGCCGAGCGCAGCCGATCTACGTATACACGACCAGTTGACCGAGGCCGGAAAGATACTCGGACTGCGTGTCCTGGACCACGTTATCGTCACGCAAAAAGGCTACTACAGTTTTCAGGAAGGCGGTTTGATCAAAGGATGAACAAGATCTATAGAGAAGACAGTCATGAAAACGCGTTTGTATTGTCCGGTCCTTCTCGGCCTCGCCATGCTTGTGGCATTTCCAAACGCCCCCGGAGCGCAGGTTCCGAGCACGACCTCGGCTGATCGAGAGGCGCTCGCAGCGGTGGTGCAAAAGCTGGACGCGGCGTGGAACGCGCGCGATGTGGACCTCATCCCCGTTCAGCCCGTCATCCGCAAGACGGCTGAGCTTTTAAAATTCAACCCCTGCAGCGCAACGACGAGTTGGACCTGTCGTAAGGAGTTTGTCTGCGGCCGCGTTTGATGTCTGTCGCGATGCCGGCCGGCTAGGCGCCCATGATCCGCCGGAAGAGATACAGAGACTGGAGATAGCAGGCCGCCGCGTTTTCGTGCTCCTTCTTTCCGAGATAAGCGTCCGCCTGCGCTTTGATCTGGACCGCGTTCTCGAGAAGCCAGCGGTCCGTGGAGGAGCCGGGCTTGGCGCGGATTTCCTGTTCCAGGGAGGCGGCGCTTTTCTGGAGGGCCCGGCAGCCCTCCGCGTCCGCCGCATAGCTGAGGCTGAGACGATAGACGTCGGCCAAAACATGGAAAAGCGTCCTGGCCCCTACAAAATCGTCCCTGGCCAGGGCGGCCTCGGCATTCTGCTCCTCATAGCGGGCCAGGCGGTAGAGCAGGTTGTTCCCCTCGGCGCCTCCGCGCTCGGCCTGGGACTTGGCCTCCCTCATAACCGTCCGGGCTTCCAGGGCGCTGTCGCGCTCGGCCACCTGGGCCATTAGCTTCTGCATTTCCTCGCGGCCTTCCTGGCCGACCTTCCAGGCCTCCTCGGCGCGGCCTTCTTCCTTGAGCTTTTTGGTTTCCCTGACCTTTTCCGATGCGGCGGAGACCGTGTCCAGAAGCGGACTGTCCTGCGGAAGGACGGTCTTGATCGTTTCCAGGAATTTTTCCGCGTCGTTCAGCTCCGAGACGTTTTTCACATTGATGTATTTCAAAACTTCGTCGCCCAGCCGGCTCAAGGGACTAGAACGGCTCGAGCGCCTCTCCGCCTCCGTCTCACGGCCAGGCAAAGCCGGGGATGCGGGAGGCTCAAGGGAAGAATGGACGCCGATGGGCTGTTTTCCAGGAAACAGCCGGGGCCGGAGAATAACGACTCCGAGCGCGGCGACCGCCAGGGCCAGGCCGGGAATGATGAGCTTCTTCAGGCGGAACTTGAGCGTGATTTCCCGGGAAGTGATGGGCTCGCGACGGGGAGCCGGTGTTTCTGTCAGGGGCAATCCCCGGGCGACGGCCTCGAGGTCTGTGGCCATCTCCTCGGCCGTCTGGTATCGGCGGTCCCGGTCCTTGGCCAGAGCCTTGAGGACGACGGCGGCCAGGTCGGCCGGGACGTGGGGATTGAGCTCGCGCGGGGAGCGGGGCGGCTCGCTCTTGTGCTTCATGGCGATGCCGAGAGGCGTCTCGCCCTCGAAGGGGACTCGGCCGGTTAGCATTTCGAAAAGGACGACGCCCAGAGAGTAGATGTCCGTCCGGCGGTCAATGTCCCTGAGCTCGGCCTGCTCGGGCGACATGTACTCGGGAGTGCCGATGAAAACGCCCGAGCCGGTCAAACCCTCGACCTCCTGGATGCGGGCGATGCCGAAATCCATGACCCGGGCGTTGCCCTCCTTGTCGATCATGATGTTCTGGGGCTTGAGGTCTCGATGGACGACGCCCAGGCGATGGGCTTCGGCCAGGCCCTCGGCCGTCTGCCGGGCCAGGCTGACCGCCTTGGCGGGGGTGAGCTGGCCCGAGCGGCGGATGAAGGCCTTCAGGTCTTCGCCGGGAATGTATTCCATGGTCAGGAAATGGGTCAGGCCCTCCTCGCCCGCGTCGTACATCCGGCACACGCTGCGGTGGGCGATCTTGCGCGCGAAGCGGAGCTCGTTCTTGAACCGCTCCACGGCCTTTTCGCTGACGGAGATCTCGGGCTTGATGAGCTTGAGGGCGACGATTTCCTTGACCTTGCGGTCGAAGACTTTATAGACCCGGCCCATGCCGCCGCGGCCGACCTCCTCGATGACTTCATAGCGGCCGGCGAGGAGACTGCCTCGGTCAAGCTGCGCGGCGAGCGGACTCAAAGTCTGAGTGATGGGCGGCTGGGCTTTGTCCTCCCAGGGAAGGGGAGTGGCGCACTTGCGGCAGAACCGGCTGTCGGGCAAGTTCTCCGCGGCGCATTGCGGGCATTTCATGGGGACGCTCAAGAAAAAATAACATGCCCCCCGGAGGAAGTCAATTTGCCGCCCCTCCAAGCGACCTCCGGCGGCCACGCTTCTCTCCTCTCGCGGCGAAGGCCGGAGACGCATGGCGCGGTCAAAAAATATCAAGACTCAGGCCGTTTGTCCGACTAAATAGTGCGATAAAGGGAAAATATCCCTTAGCTGATGTTGAGAAATGGACCATGACACAGATCAATATTCTTATTAAGCCTTTTCAGCCGAGAGAAATCAAAGTCATCGGAAAAATTATTTTTGTCCTCGGCGCGGGATTCTTATCGTTCAGCATCACCTGCTTGCTGGGCTTCAAGGATTTCTGCGCGGAGCATCCCGGCGCCATCCTATTCATTCTGCTGACCTCTTTGGCGCTCATTCTGGCCGGGGAGTCCCTGATCGCATTCTCACATCATCTTGACCCCGACGCGGGCCG
>CAZFTV010000091.1:1719-4270 GCA_964521765.1 uncultured Eubacteriales bacterium | reverse complement strand
AGTTTTATCCTTCCCCCCGTATCCGAAAGCAAGAATGAATCTCAGGAAAGGGATTTCGACAGGTTGATATTCGGCGTTTGCCTGGGATGCGGAAAGACCGTCTGTCCGAAGTGCGCTTCTTTCAACAGGCTGGAGCTGAAAACCAAATCCTTCCATTGTCCGAGTTGCGGCAGCCTCGTCCTCTGATCGGAGAAACAGGGGCCAGCCCGTCCAGAGATTGACGACCGGCGAACAGGCCTCCCCCTGCTTGCAGCGGGGAGACGGCAAGTTGACTCTCCTCTTTTTCCTCCATAGAATCGAAGCGCGCCCGGCCATCTTCCGGCGGCCGGGGCTCGCTGCGCGACGATCCCCGGTCGCGCGGGGAGCGGCGCGCCGGGGCCGCCGAGCCTTTCCGGGCCGCAAGACCCGGGCGCGTGAGGTTATGAAGGACCGCGAGGCGGAATGAGGATTGCGACGTGCGGCGTTTACCGGCTTCGGATTCCTTTCCGTTTTGTGTTCAGGCCTCGCGCCGTCGAACGGCGCTTCGCGGACAACATCATCGTGAAGCTCGTCCTGGAGGACGGAACCGAGGGTTACGGCGAGGGAGCGCCGCGGGAAGGCGTGACCGGCGAGACGGCGGAGAGCGCGGCGCGGATGATCGCCGGCCTTTATGCTCCCGAGCTGAGGAAGCTCAACCCCGTCTCCTTCAGGGAAGCCGCCTGGGCCGCGGCCGGGCTGAAGGTCGTCCGCGAAGGGCTGGTGGTGTTCAACTCGGCCCGCTGCGCCGTGGAGCTTGCGCTCCTCGACGCCTACGGGAAAGCCTTCGGCGCCGGCTTGGATGCGCTCAAGGAGGCTTTGCCCGGAATCGGAGGTGAAGGGGGCTCCTCGGCTGCGCCGCGCGCCGCCGTGATCCCCTTTCTCGGCCGGCTCGGGTCGAGAGCCGTTTTCAGGTTCTTTCGGCTGTGCGGCTACCGGAGTTTCAAACTGAAGCTCGGCCGGCCCGAGGACAAAGGCCCCTGGGACTTCGCGGCGTATCTCGCGAAACGAGCCCGGCGCGGCCGCCTCACGCTCCGCGCGGACGCCGAAGGCGCATGGCCGGCAGGCGAGGCCGCCGGCCTCATCGGGAAACTCGCCCGAATGGGCGTCATGTCCGTGGAGCAACCCGTGTCCACGGAGAGTCTTAAGGATTTCGCCCGCTCACGGAGCGCGGAGGACGGAATCGAGGTCACGGCCGACGAGTCCGTCCGAACCCCGGGCGATGCGGAGAGGCTTGCGGCCGATCGGGCCTGCGACGCCCTCCAGGTCCAGCTGTCGAAGTGCGGAGGCTTGTTTCCCTCTCTCCAGGTCGTCGAGGTCTCCCGCCGGCACGGCCTGCGCTGCCGCCTGGGCGCCATGGTCGGGGAGACGGGGATTTTAGCCGCCGCCCAGGGCTTTTTTCTGGAGGTTGCTCCGGGGCTCGTTTCGGTCGAGCCCTCTCTCTCCAGGTTGTTCCTCGGGCGGAATATCGTCCGGCGGCCCTCGGCCTTTGGAGGTTTCGCCGGACTCTGGCCGAGACGGGGTTGCGGGCTTGGCGTTGTGATCGACGAAGATAAGTTTAAGGCTTTCGCCGAAAAACTTCATGAACAAGCTGAAGAGACATTCCATGACCCCCGACAGGATTCCTAGTTGTGCGTCTCGTAAGTTCCTTGGCATTGTACCCATCTCAAAAGACGCACAACCGCCGGGGAGTTTGAGGGGGGCGGTGTGACTGGGCGGAGCGAAGCGGCGCCGCTTTCCCCAGCGGCCTTCTGAGGCCGCGCTCCGAAGCATGGCCCGCGCCCTCGCGGCATCGGCTTGAGAGCCGTCTTCAAGGCGGCATGTTGAGGCCGAAAGGGCGATAACGCACGGAAGCAAAGAGAACGTGATCCGGCGGGCGACTGACCTCCAAAATGCGAAAGCTATGGACGTCACCCGTGTTTTTCAGTAAGAATAAAAGTCACACAAGGAGTGACCGGCCATGGGAAAGAAAAAACGGAGCGCATTGTTCATCCTTCTTCTAACAGCCCTGATTGCCGCGGCGGGGCTTACGCTCGAAGCCAAAGTCACGTTGAACGAGGCGGTCCGCAGGGCCTGGGAGCAGAGCCCTGTCTTGGAACGCCGGCTCCTGGGAGAGAAGGAGGCTCGGCTGGGCCTCCAGATCGCCAAGCGGCAGAGATACTTCCGCATAGACGCCGGCGGCTCTTACCGCTACACTACGGACGCGGTTTCGGTCAAAGCCGGCGATTTCCCCGTCTTTTCGCCCAACCTCGGGATCCCGGAAGACACTCTCCTCCTCTCCGCGCCGAACAATGCCTACGACTTGAGGCTCACCCTGGTCCAGCCGCTCTACACTGGCGGAGCCCTGAGCCAGGCGGTCAGGATGGAGGAAATCCGGGAGCTTCTCGAACGACGCCGGACCGAGCTCGCGCGCAACGAGCTGGCCGGCCAGGTCCGCTCTTCGTTCCTGACCTGGCTCTTTCTCCAGGCCAGGCGCGAATCCCTCACCCGGCTTCTGGACAGCCTCAGCCTGCATTTCAAGAAGGTCGAAGCACTG
>CAZFTV010000091.1:0-1682 GCA_964521765.1 uncultured Eubacteriales bacterium | reverse complement strand
CTCGGCGTTCGGACCTGCTTGAGACCCGGACGCGAATGGACGAGGTCCGGCTCAACCTCGAGGATCTCGGCCAACACGCCGAGCAGGAACGCGTCGCCTTCTCCTCCCTGTGCGGATTCGACCCCGGGGAGGTTGAAGCCGGGGGCCTGGAGCCCGCGGGTTCCTATGAAGATTGCCGGCAGGCCCTGCTGCGGAGCCATCCGCTCCTCGCCGCCTTCGAGGAGCAGGGGCGGCTTGTCGAGGCCGGTCGAAAGGCCTCACGGCTGCCGCAGCTCGCCGGCGCCGCTGAGCTGCACTACGGAAGGCCCGGCCTGAACTTTTTCAAGGACGAGTGGAAGCCCTATGTCCAGGCCGGGCTGACCCTCAGCCTCCCGCTCGTCAACCGCACCCAGGCGGACAAGGACCTGGCCCTGGCCGAGCTGGAAATGAAAAAACTCGAATACCAGAGAAAAGAATTTCTCCAGGAGACCGAGAAGACCCTGAAACAGCTCTTTGAGCTTAAGAGGGCGCTCGCGGCCAAGCTGTCCCTGGCCGGGAGCCTTGTCCGAGACGCGGAGGAGGACATCCGGCTCAAGGAAAGCCTCTACCGGGAGGGGCAGATTTCGAACCTCGACTACCTGGCGGCCGCCGCCGCGGCCGAGAAATACAGGTCGCTTCGCGAGGAGTTGGACGCCCAAAACAAACTGGCCGACGTGCGCATCTTGACGCTCGTCGGCCGCTCGGGAGCAGGACAATGAGAAAAATCGCCGTCGTCGCCGTGTCCGTCCTTATCGCCTCAGCCCTGGTCTCCTGCCGGAAGGAGGAGAAGCTCATCCGGGCCCCCGGCTCGGTCGAGGGACAGGTCGTCTCCCTCAGAAGCCAGGCGGCCGGGACCTTGGACGTCTGGACCGCCGCCGCGGGCGCCCGGCTCAGCCGCGGAGAGGAGATCGGCCGGCTCAACCAGGACAAGATTCTTAACGCCCTGGATGAGGTCGAGCTCTCCGGAAGCGAAATCTCAAACCAGGAGGCCCGCTTGAGGAAGAAGCTCACCGCTCTGCGGGCAAACGTGGATTATCTTCGCCGTCAGGTTGAGCGCCTGGAACGCCTGAAGGAGGAGGCCGCCGTGGCGGGCGACCAGCTTGAAAAAGCGAGGCTTCAACTTCTCGAAGCGGAAGCGGCTCTGTTCGAGGCCGAGAAAGCCTTGGCCTCCTTCGGCATCCAGAGAGACAAGCTCGCCGTCAAGCGACGGGCCCTCGAGCTCCAGCTCAGGGACACGCTCCTCCTCTCGCCGGTCGAGGGGCCGGTGCTCGAAACATTCGTCTCCGTCGGGGAGACGCTCCTGCCCGGCGTTGTCCTGGCCGATATCCTGGATGAAGACAGCCTGTATGTCGGCGTTTTCCTCGAGGGGAACGAGATCGGCCGCCTGAAGACGGGCGACCCGGCGGACATCCTGGTCGACGGCCGGAGCGGGCCGCCCCTGCGCGGGACAATCTCCTTTTTCGGGCGGAAAGCGGAGTTTTCGCCCAAATACATTCTTTCCGAAAAGGAGCGGGCGACGCTCCTCTATGAGGTCAGGGTCAGGCCCGCCGACTCCCGGGAAGTCCTCAAGGTGGGCATGCCGGTCACGGTCGTTTTCCGGCCGGAATAGCCGGCCGCAATGACGGGGAACGGGATGCTCAGTCTGGACCGCGTCTCCAAGTCCT
>CAZFTV010000090.1:0-7753 GCA_964521765.1 uncultured Eubacteriales bacterium | reverse complement strand
GAGCCACACGGCCAGGAAGAGGAGGACGAACGGCGCGTCGGCCCGGGGAAAAGCTGTCCTTGTCTTCATCGGCTCGACCTCCACGAGGATTGGGCGGCTGAACCCTGAACATATCATACAACATTATGCTCTCCTTCGAGCCGCGCGCGCCGGGAAGGCGGCAGGTCCGCCGTCATCGCGACGGACAGCCCGAACGATTTCCATCGGGCGGACTGTTCCATCTTTTATTCTTTATTCGTCCCGATAATTGTGTTATGAAAAGGATTCAGGGACGCGCGTCGCGCGCCGGGATACGGGAGGAGGAAATGCTCAAGGCGTTTTCATCCAAGGACAAGCAGTTTTTCGACCTGTTCGACAAAATCTGCCTGGGTCTTGTCGACGGAGCGCAGGTCCTCCTACGGATGATCGACAACCGGGAGGAAAGCCGCGAGCTGGCCCTGCGGATGAAGACCATCGAGCACCAGACGGACCAGGTCGTTCACACCATCATGTCTAATCTCCACAGGACGTTCGTCACGCCCATCAACCGCGAGGACATCCATCAGCTGGCCATGCGCCTGGACGACGTCCTGGACATGGCCGAAGCCGCCGCCTCCCGCATGGACCTCTTCTGCCCGGAGTGCCTGCCCAAGGAGGTCCGGGACATGGCCGACGTGCTGCTGGAGAGCGTCAAGATCATCCAGGAGATGGTCGGGCTCCTGCGCAACATCAAGAAGCCGGGCCGGATCCTGGAGCTGACCATCGAGATCAACCGCCTGGAGGACCAGGCCGACTACATCCGGCGAAGCGCCGTGGCCCGCCTCTTCCGCGAGGAGAAGAACCCCTTCGAGCTCATCAAGTGGAAGGACATCCTGGAATACCTGGAGAGGGCCACGGACCGCTGCGAGGACGTGGCCAACATCACCGAGGGCATCGTCCTCGAAAACACCTGAGACGGCCGGACATGCCCCTGCTGTTCATCGTCATCATCGGGCTGGCCCTGCTTTTCGACTTCATCAACGGCATGAACGACGCGGCTAACTCCGTGGCGACAATCGTTTCGACGCGGGTGCTCTCGCCGCGGCTGGCTGTTTTGTGGGCCGCCTTCTTCAACTTCGCCGCCGCATTCCTTTTCGGCGTCCATGTGGCCAGGACGATCGGACAGGGCATCGTCCGGCAGGAGGTCGTCTCCCCGTCCCTCCTCCTGGCCACGCTTCTGGGAGCCATCGTCTGGTCCTACTTGTGCACTCATCTCGGGCTGCCCATCAGCGTCTCCCATTCCCTGGTCGGCGGGCTGGTGGGCACGGCGCTCGTCAAGGGCGGGTTCAAAGCCCTCGTCCTGCCCGGCCTGGCTAAGATCTTCCTGTTCATCTTCCTCGCCCCCCTCCTGGGACTGGGGCTGGGTTTCGTCGTCATGCTCGTCCTATACCGGGTTTTCGGGAGCAAGTCTCCCCGCGTGGTCGACCATTGGTTCCGCCGGCTTCAGCTCGTCTCGGCCGCCTTTTACAGCCTGGGTCACGGCGCCAACGACGCCCAGAAGACCATGGGCATCATCGCCCTGCTTCTTTTCAGCGCCGACCACCTCGGGGAGAGCTTCTATGTCCCCTTCTGGGTGATCATCAGCTGCCACGCGGCCATCGCCCTGGGCACGCTCATGGGCGGCTGGAGAGTGATCAAAACTCTGGGCATGAAGATGACCAAGCTCAAGCCCGTCCACGGCTTCAGCGCCGAGACGGCCGCGGCGGGCTCCATCCTGTTCTCGACGTTTCTCGGCATCCCGGTGTCCACGACGCACACCATCACCGGGGCGATCATCGGCGTGGGCATCCCCACGGGATTTTCCGGCATCCGCTGGAAGCTGGCGATAAAGATCGTCTGGGCCTGGCTGCTGACCATTCCCGGCTCGGCCGCCCTATCCGCCGCTTTCGGAGCCGGCCTGTCCCTGTTCAAACTGGGGCATTAGCTTCCCCCGGCCCGCCCTTCCGCCCGCCCAGGGCTCCGAGCGAGCCCGCTCCCGGCCCGGGGCGCGTTTTTTCCTTGACAACCCATTTCTCCATTAATATAATCCTGTACGTATAGGTTGATATTAATAAATGACTAATTATACGTAGAGGTATATTATGAACGGAAAGACCTACACCCGTCAGGAACTCGAATCCAGGTTCCGCGTTTCCCGGCCGGACCTGGAGAAATGGATGAAGCTGAAACTGCTCAGCCCCGTGGGCTTCGGCCCCAATAAGGCCCCTCTCTTTTCCGAAACGGGCGGGGAGAGGATCGCGCATATCCAGAGGCTCCTCGAGCTGGGATACGGCCTCGAGGACGTCCAGAAAATCATGAAGAAAGTCGGCCTCCCGCTCGAGAAGCACAGAAGAAAGGAGAGAAGGACTCCCGAGCGCTTTCTGACCGTGGGAGACCTGGCCGAGCAGTCGGGCGTCAGCCCCAGGACGATCAAGCACTGGGAGGACAAGGGCATCCTCGTCCCCGACATGCGCAGCGAGGGAGGGTTCCGCCTCTATTCCAAGGTCTTTGTTTTTCTCTGTCAGCTCATCAGGGACTTGCAGCTCTTCGGCTACAGCCTGGAAGACATCAAGGTCCTGTCCGGGTACTACCAGGACTATCAAGCCATCCGGGACAAGCCGGAGTCGCTCCCCAAGACGGCCGTTTCCGCCAAGCTCGAAAAAATACTGAACGAGGTCAAAAACCTCTTCGACAAGATGGAGCTTCTCAAACAGGGCGTCGCCCGCTGGGAGGACCTGATCAAAAAGACGAAAAAAGAGGTCCGGAGCCTGAAAGATAAGAACGATAAGCGCCGCGAGGCGCGCGGAGGGTGGAATCATGCCTAAAATCGTATTCATCGAGCCCAAGGCGCCGAACCTGCATATCTTTTCCCAGTTTCCCCTGCCCCGGCTGGGGACCCTCATCCTGGGCACGATGATGAAACAGAGGGGCTGGGATGTGGAGGTCTTCGTAGAGGAGATGCGCGAAATTCGGTTCGACGCCATCCGCGCGGCCGACCTGGTGGGCATCTCGACCATCACCTCGACTGCCCCCCGGGCCTATCATCTGGCCGACAAGGTCCGGGCCATGGGCATCCCGGTGATCATGGGCGGGCCGCACGTCACCTTCCTGGCCGAAGAGGCCCTGGAGCACGCTGATTTCGTCATCCGCGGCGAGGGCGAAGGCCCTCTCCTGGCCTTCCTCGACGCCTGGGAGGGGGACCGGGATTTCCGTCAAGTGCCGAACCTCTCTTTCCACGCGGCCGCGGGCCGCGTCCACAACCCTCGCCGGGCGGAGGCGCTGGCCCTGGATGCCCTGCCCTTCACCGACCTGTCGCTTTTAAAGCCCGACCGGAGGATCAAACTGGGCCGGACGACCATTCCCATCCTGACCTCCCGGGGCTGTCCCTTCGACTGCACTTTCTGCTCGGTCACGGGCATGTTCGGGAAAAAATACCGTTTCCGGTCCACGGAGAACATCATCCAAGAGCTGAGAAACTACAACAGCCGCCGGAACATAATCTTTTTCTACGACGACAATTTCACCGCGAATCGGGAGCGCGCCAAGGCGCTCCTGGAAGCCATGATCCGGGAAAACTTCAAATTCCTCTGGACGACCCAGGTCCGGGCCGATATCGCCCGTGACGCGGAGCTGGTCGGGCTGATGAAGAAGGCCGGCTGCCACACCCTGTACATCGGTTTTGAATCGGTGAACCCCAGAAGCCTGGAGTCCATGAAGAAAAAACAAACCGTGGCGGAGATCACCGAAGCCGTCAAAGTCCTCCGCCGGCACAGGATCCGCATCCACGGCATGTTCGTTTACGGATTCGACGACGACGACTGGAAAACAATCAAGGCCACGGTGAAATTCGCCAAGAGGGCCAAGCTGACCTCCACGCAGTTTCTCATCCTCACGCCCCTGCCCGGGTCGGAATGGTACGAAAAAATCTCATCGGAAAACAGGATCACCTTCCGGGACTGGGCGCTTTACGATGCGCACCACGTGGTCTTCCAGCCCGCCCGTTTCTCCCTGTTCGACCTCCAAAAAGCGCAGATCTTCAGCCACAAGAAGTTCTATTCCTTCCTGGAGCTCGTCAAGAGGTTCGTCAAGGGCTGGTGGCTCGATTGCGCCATCGCCATCTACGCCCGGAAGCTGAATCGCATGTGGAAGAAGAAAAACAGGACGTTCCTCAAGGTCGTGGACCTGCTCCGGCCCAAGCCGGGGGCTAAGATCACCATCGATTACCGGGAAGAGACGCAGATTTAGCTTCCCGTCTCAGAATTTTTTTTTAGGTCAAGCTCCCCCTGTCGGCTTCCTAATCATCGTCTACTCCCTGGGCTACATCGCCCACGAGGACAACCAGAACGAATACTACCTCATGGTCCTGCTGTTCATCGGCTCGATGATGGGCCTGGTGTTCTCGGCCAACCTGATATTCATGTACGTCTTCTGGGAGATCATCGCCATCTGCTGCTGGCGCCTCATCGGGTTCTACCGGGAAAAGGACCATGTCCTCAAGGCCGACAAGGCCTTCCTGGTGACGTTCTTCGGCGCGGTGGTCATGCTCCTGGGTTTCATCCAGGTTTACGGCCAGACGGGAACGTTCGACCTGACGGCCATGCGCGGGACGCTCATCCCCGGGTCGGCCGTGCTGCTCATTCTCCTGGGCATGTTCTCCAAGTCGGCCACCGTCCCGCTCCACACCTGGCTGCCCGACGCGGGCGTGGCGCCCACGACCGTCACCGCGCTGCTGCACGCCGCGGTGCTGGTGAAGATCGGGGTCTACGCTTTCGCCCGACTCTTCCTCTTCACTTTCAGCCTGCCCGTCGCCTGGAAAGAGGCCCTGCCCATCATCGCCGTTGTCTCCAGCCTCGTGGCCGCCGGCGCCGGAGGCCCAGGTGGTTGGAAAAATCACTCTAGGGCTGGCACAATGCTGAGGGGCAGGTCATGAAGTCCGGCGTAAACCACCTGGGCGAGGACAGGCTCATCCTCACCCGAAGTCTGGCTGCCAGCGGAATCTTCCAAGGGTACCGGCAGGTCGAAGTCGACGCCGGAGAGGACTATGCCGCCAACACCCTTCTGGCCAACGGGCATCTGGTCGTTCCCTCCGGGTTTGACCGGACCCGGAGGAAGCTCGAAAAACTTGGGCTGCCGCTCGTCGTTCTGGACGTCAGCGAAGCCAGGAAAATGGACGGCGGTTTGACCTGTCTTTCGCTCCGGTTCTAAAGGCCTGCCGCCGCGATCAAGCGCCCGGGCCTCACTCGGCCGGGGAGTCCCGGCCCGCCCTCCCTTTGCCGCAGCCGTATCCCGGCCGCCGCCCGCAGGGGGTTATTGGACGGTAAAATTCAGTGTCGTGATCAGGTTGCCGTCTGCGTCCTGGATTTCGACCTTCCAGACGCCTGTCATGTCCGGAGTGATTGTTTTGCTGCTCCAGGTCCTCCAGGGCGAGCCGCCTATGGCGAGCTCCTGGGTGTGGAGAAGATTCTCATCCCGGTACCAGAGATGCTTGATGGCCATGCCCGCCGCCGCGCCCGAAATCTTGGTGAAACAATAGAGCTTTCCCACGTCGGAGGCGAAGGCTTCGGCGGCGCCCTGCGGAACCCGATCCGTCACCCCGGTGCAGATGACGCCTTCCTCGATGATGAGCGTCGACGTCACCGCCGGTTGAGGCTCTTCCTGTTGCTCCCGGGGCGCCGCCCAGACGACGGCCGCGCAAAGAATCAACAAGCCCGCCAGAAAATGTTGTCTTTTCATCTCCAAACCTCCCTTTTATTTATTATACGACTTCCCGGCCGCCGGAAGCAAGGACCGGAGGCCGTCCCTGAAGCCGTCTCCGTTGCCGAAATATCGATCCGCTCTTGTCGGCTTTTTTAATTTGGTTATAATATCAGCCTCAACACCATGAGCAGTTCAAATTTCTGGGAGCACCTGACGAACAGCCGGATCATCAGAATCATCATCTATGCCCTGGTGGGGGCGGTAACCTTTCCCGGCCTGGCCCTGGTGAACAGACTGAAGATCGCCGGAACCGAGCACCTGAAAAACCTCCCGAAAAAAAACGTCCTTTTCGTCAGCAACCATCAGACTTATTTTACCGATGTGATCGCCTTTTTCCATGTTTTCTGCGCGGTGAAATGGAAAAGAGAAAACAGGCTGGGATTTCCCGTTTATCTATTGAATCCCTATGTCGATGTTTTCTTCATCGCCGCGGAAGAAACGATGAGGCGCGACTGGATCAGCCGCCTGCTGAGCCTGGCCGGCGCCTTGACGATTAAGAGAACGTGGAAGGTCGAGGAGAAGCGCGTTCAAAGGGGGTTGGACCAGGCGGATGTCGCGAAAATCCGGGAGGCCATGAAGAAAAGCTGGATGATCACCTTCCCGCAGGGGACGACCAAGCCCCTGTCCCCCATAAGGAAGGGAACGGCCTACCTGGTTAAATTGAACAGGCCGGTTGTCGTCCCCATCGTGATCCGCGGCTTTCGGAGGGCTTTCAGCAGAAAAGGGCTGAGGCTGAAGAGGGTCGGATGCCCGTTGTCGATCGTCTTCAAGCGCCCGTTGAAATTCACCTACCGGGAACCCCCGTCCGTGATCCTAGGCCGGATCATGGATGCCATTGAACAAAGCGAAAAATACACGGGCCTTCCTCCCCTCGGCGGATAGTCATCAACCGGGGTTTTTCTTCTTCCGTCGCTCCCTCTCCAATGTCCGGATTATCATCGTCAGGGATTCGAGATACGGCGTCGGGACGCCCGTTTTCTTCCCCTCATCGATGATGTGTTGAAACACGTATTCCAGGGCATTTCCCCTCTCCAGGTCGATGGACAAAGACGGCCTGTGATGCCCCGCCCGCGAGAGATAATCCAGGCCCTCGCTCAAAAATCGATTTCCGAGGTCAAAGCCCAGCGCCTCCACAACGCGGATGCTCTCCTGCAGAATCCGCTCGCACAGAAACCGAGTCTCATCAATCTCGAAGGCTTCTTTCATATCCAGCCCGGTGAGGGCGCAGACCGGCATCAGGCCGGCTGATAATATCGTTTTTATCCATTCATACTTAACGATTTCGGTCGTGAACACCGTCTCCAAACCCGCGTCCGTCATGAGCGCAGCGATATCCCGGGCCAGGGGTTCGTTGTCCGGGTGGAGAGTCCCGATGTAATTGGGGGGATTGAAAAAGGTCATCTGAACAAGCCCGGGCTTCCTGACCATCCCCGCATAATTGATGACGGCCCTCAACACGCTGTCAGGTCCGAGCCTTTCCGCAACCCGCTTCTCGTTATCGACTCCATTTTGAAGGACGAGGATTTTTTGTCCGGGCTTGAAAATCGGCGCCACCTCTTCCAGGAGGGCATCGAGATGACAGGACTTGACGGCCACGGCAATGATGCGCGGATCAAACCGCCGCAATTCCGACAACTCGCGGCTTGCCCCGCTCAAGGGAACCGTGAAAGATCCGTCCTTTCCGTCCACGGTGAGGCCGCGCTCCCGGACGGCCTCGATGATGTCGTCCCGGATATCCAAGAGAAACACCCTCTTCCGGCTGCGGGCCAGATAGGCCGAGAAAATCCCCCCGACCGGGCCCCCGCCGATTACAGCGATGTTGTCGATATTCCCTCCTCCTTCTTTATCGCGTCCTGCCTGGGCAGCTATTATAAAATAAAAAAAAGAGCTGCGGCAACCGAACGCCGGAGGCGTGAACCCCCGGCTTGAGGCCCGCGTCGCAGGCGGACGCATCGGCGCGCCGGGAACGGAAAGCCGAGGGGGGAAGACCCCGGAGGGG
>CAZFTV010000089.1:4753-7762 GCA_964521765.1 uncultured Eubacteriales bacterium | reverse complement strand
ACAAAAAAACATCCCGATAAAATCAGGATGTTTTTTTGTAATACAGGGCCTTGTGGCTGATCTTGAGCATTCTGGCGGCCGCTCCGCCCCCGCCCGTCCGCTACGTGCCCATCGACCGGCCCGCTCCCATCGTGCTGTGGATGAGGAAGGTCCTCGAGGCGGGCCGGACGCCGTTTCTTTTCACCTTCCCCAGCTCGGCCGTGAGGATCGCCCTGGCCGCGGTCGACCTCGGTCTGGACCTTGTGGGCACCCGGTTTCTGCTCGGCGGCGAGCCCATCACCGAGGCCAGCCTGAAGACAATCCGGGCCGCTGGGGCGCGGGCTCTCCCCCGCTACGGAAGCATCGAATGCGGACCCATCAGCTACGGCTGCCTCGCCCCCGTCGAAGCCGACGACACCCATGTCAACCTGGACCTCTACGCCGCCGTCCAGGCCGGACAGGCCGGGCCGCCGGCCGGCCTTCCGCCTCGCGCAATTTTTCTGACCGGGCTCAGCCCCTGGACCCCCCATGTCCTCATCAATGTCAACCTGGGGGACCAGGCTGCGCTCGAGAGGAGGAAATGCGGCTGTCCGTTGGAGGCGGCGGGACTCGATGTCCATCTCAGGAGCATCCGCAGTTTCGAGAAATTGACCAGCGCTGGCATGACGTTCATGGACACGGACATCATCCGCGTCCTGGAGACTGACTTGCCGGCGCGCTTCGGGGGCGCGGCGACCGACTACCAAATCATCGAGGGTGAGGACGAGCAGGGGCGGCCTTTCCTCAAGATCCTCATCCACCCGCGTCTCGGCCCGGTGGACCCCGATGCCGCGTCCCGTTTCTTTCTGGAGAGAATCGGCCGCGGTTCGGGGGCCGAACGTGTTATGGGCATGACCTGGAAGGCGGCAGGAATCGTCCGGGTCGAACGCAAGCCGCCCGTCCACGGGCCTACTGGAAAGATCCTTCACTTGAGGGTGGACCGCCCGTCGCCCGCGGAGCCTCCCGTGAGCCGTCCGGGCGAAGCTCAGTGACGATCGTCGCCCTTCGCGCCTGACGTCATGCGCCGCAGGCAACGCACGGCGCGGGCGGGGTTGAAGATCCCGCAGACGCACGGCCGGGAGAGACGCTCGCCGGCTTCCTCGGACGTCAGGCGGCCCTCATGAAAGAGCTTGGCGACGGCGCGGACTAGGCTCGCCGAGACGAGTCCGTGGCCGCACATCGTCGTCACGTTCAGGACCTCTGAGGCCGGCAAACGATCGGTCCGTCCCCAGGCTCCCATTGACCAGGCGACGGTGTGCGGCTCCAGACCCGCGCGCGCCGCCGACCGACGCACATCGCCGAGAAGCCCGGACACGACGACCGACAGGCCCAGGTCCTCCCGCCGCAGCTCGTCGAGGCAGACGGACAAAGAACCCTCGTCTGTGAAAACGGCGTGGACGACCGATTCATCGCTGATGCCCTCCAGGATGTCCGCCGCCTCCCGGGAAAAACACGACCCCTGCCGGATGTCGCCCCAATTGACCGGCCCATGCCGGAGGGCGATCTCCAAGAAACGGCGCAGGTTGGGAGCGGAGCCTTCTTTGTTCACGCCCTTGGCGCTCATGGCCAGGACGATCCAATCGTCCCGGAGGGTATGAGAACGGCCTACGCGATGAAGGGTGTGCGACATGGGTTTAGACCGCGGGCGAGGGGAAAGACCGCCGCGGCCTCCCCAACCCGACGTTCATCTTCCCGTTCGGCCGGGCGACGAGGCCCATCCGGCGGAGCACCTCGGGGAGAGAGCGCGCGCCGGCGGGGGGCGCAAGGCGGCTCAGGCCAAGGCTGAAGACGGTGTCAATCGCCTCGGCGGCTTCCGCCAGCCCGAGAAGAACGGCAGGCAGGCGGCTCTCCTCGACCTTGAACTCGACCAGCGCTGAAAGGACCCGTTCTTCGAGAATATCGGGTCTGAGAAGCCCCCGCTCGGGATCGACCATGAGGGCGGTGACCGGGTTGTCAGGCTCGAATTCAACACCCAGGGAGGCACAGGACTTCGTCAGGCGCTGGATGTCTCGAAAGAACGCCGAGAGAGAGGGGCGCCCCATCTCAACGGAGACGCCGATCATGCCGGGAGGAAGGCGACCGGTCACGTCGTTGGTCTTCATTTCTTCCGTCCCCCGGCCCGGGACGCGCGTCCCTTCGTGGACGGATAAGGGGTCGCTGAACAGCGCCCTGAGGCTGCGCGGCCAGGACAGAGACTCGGGCTGAAACGCCTGTTCCGGGCAAATTCCGGAGCGGGCGCATGTGCCGCATTCGACACAACGGCCGCGGTCGATTTCGACGCGGCCCTCGTCGCCTACCCGGATGGCCTCCATGGGACAGATGACCAGGCACGAGCGGCAGCCACGGCAGATCTTCTCGTCGTGCAGCATCGTCTAAGACGGGGTCGCGTCTACACTTTCCACTTTTTTTACTAGACCTGCCAAGGAGCCGGTCCGATGCTCTAAACGCCTGATTCGCTCCAGACTCCCCTTCTCATGCCTTTTTATCCACAGCAAATGATAAAGATCCGAGCGATCAGAAAAGGTCCTTGAAGCAAAAATTGGATGACTTTGAGGGGACAGGGGAGCTCGAAAAAGTGGAAAGTGTAGACGCGACCCCGTTTTATTCACGCGACCCCGTCTTACCAGCGCAGGACGACGGCCGCCCAGGTGAACCCGGCGCCGAAAGCGTCGAGGAGCGCGATGTTCCCCTTCTTAAGCCGGCCGGACTGGTGGAGCTCGTCGAGGGCCATGGGGATGCAGGCCACTGAGACGTTCCCGAAGCGGTGGATGTTGACGTAGACCTTCTCCCGGGGGATGCCCAGCCGCTCGCCCGTGGCCTCGATGATGCGCATGTTGGCCTGGTGGGGGATGAACCAGTCCACGGCGTCCTTTTTGAGGCCCGCCCGCTTTAGGGCCTCCTCGCCCGCCTCGGCCATTCGCTTCACGGCGTGCTTGAAGACCTCGTTGCCCTTCATATGGAGGGGGTGCTGCCTTTTGGCCACCGTGTCGT
>CAZFTV010000089.1:0-4743 GCA_964521765.1 uncultured Eubacteriales bacterium | reverse complement strand
GGCAGGCGGGCAGTTTCGACCCGCCGGCAGGTAGGATGAGAAGCGGCCCCAGGTTGCCGTCGGCCTGCCAGAAGTGGGACAGCATGCCGGAGTCGTCCCTGCTCTCCTCGACGACGACCGCGCCCGCGCCGTCTCCGAACAGGACGCAGGTGTTGCGGTCCTCCCAGTTCGTGATGCGGGAGAGCATTTCAGCGCCGATGACCAGGGCCCGCTTCGCGGCGCCGCTGAGGATCAGCCCCTCGGCCACGATCAGGCCGTAGAGAAAGCCCGTGCAGCCGCCGACGAGGTCGAAGGCCGGGACGGATCCCGCCTTGAGGCCGGCCTGGACCAGGCAGGCCGTCGCGGGAAAATAGTGGTCGGGCGTGTGGGTGGAGACGATGATGACGTCGATGTCCTGAGGCTCGAGATTGGCGGACTTCAGGGCGCGGCGGGAGGCGATGACCGCCATGTCGGAAGTGGCCTGGTCTTTCGAAGCGATGCGGCGCTCGCGGATGCCCGTCCGGGTGACGATCCATTCGTCCGTGGTATCGACCATTTTTTCCAGGTCGGCATTCGTCAGCACTCGTTCCGGCACATACATGCCCGTGCCGATGATCTTGATCTTTCTCTCGCTTTTCTTGGTCATAAGGGCTCCAAATGGCTTTTTCTATAGCACACCCCCGTTTCGTTTGCAAATGCCTCTCGGAGCGCGGCGACGCATCGTCGCTTTCCAAAGCGGCCTCATGAGGCCGCACTCCGAAAAAGCCGATTGAACAGACCGAGGACGGAATGTAAAATATATCGGTGAATAAAAATAAAGCCGCAGTGCTTCTTGTTATGGGATTGTGTCTGGCGTCTCTTCCCTCCCCCGCCCGCGGCCAGATGGTCCTCGGCCAATACGAGGAGGAGGCGCCGCTTGGGACCTGGAACCTTTTCGGCTCCTCGGGAGCCTCGGCCCTGGGCCGCGGCGCGTCGATGTTCGCCCCGGCCGCGGACGCTTCGGTGATCTTCACCAACCCGGCTCTGGCCGCGCGGCTTCCGGGCTTGACCGTGTCCGTCAGCGGAGTTTTTTATTCAGCCTCCCTGTTCCGCTTCGGCCCGGTAAACACAGGCCCCATAAGCTCGAATGAGAATCTTCCCCTGGATGGCGTTTCGCTCGACTTCGCGGCCCTGACCTGGAACTTCCGGGGCTGGGTCTTCGGACTGGGCGTGGCTTTGTGCGAAGCGTATGAGCGGCCCTATGTCGAGGCCGGCGCCTCGTCCTACAACGCGCAATTCACCTTCCGCCAGGAAGGCTATCTCCGCGCCTGGAACCTTTCCTTGGGCCGGGAGGTTCTTCCCGGTCTGTCGCTGGGGATGGGCTTCAACCTCGTTTCCGGCCGTTGGGAGTGGTCCATGGAGGACAGCTGGAATCCGCCCTCCCAGTTTGTCAGGATCACCGACGAAAGGTCGAGGGAGCTCGGCGGGAGCTGCCTGAACGGCGGTCTCCTGTGGCGGATATCCGGAAGAGTCAGCCTGGCGGCCGCATTCCGCACCCCCTTCAGCCTTTCCGGGAGGAGCCGAAGCCTGCTCCGCTACGAAGCCCCGGCCGCGGGCACCGACATCGCCATCGAGGCCGAGGGCGAAGACAGCTTCCGCCGTCCGGCCGTCGTGGGCATCGGCCTCACCTGGGTTGTCCGGGGCAGGCTGAAAGTGTCGGGCGAAGCGGGCTGGTGGAACTGGTCGTCGTATAAAGCAACCTCTTTCGGAGAAGACCTGCCCCGCGATTTTCTCGATGCCTGGCGAGCGGGGGCGGGGTTGGAATCCATGTCCACCATCCGGCTGTTCGGCCAGGATATCGGCATTCCCTGGTCCCTTGGCCTGATCTACGACCGGCAGCCCATGAAAGACGGGGCTTCCGCGTATTTCGGCTACGCCCTGGGGACCGGAGTTCAGTGGAAAGGCGCAAAATTGAACGTGGGCGCCGTGTTCGGGTTTGAAAACGGGTCGGGACACCGCTTGGTGACAACGCGGTTGGCCGTGACGATGACCGTCCAGACGGGCCGGCGGGCGGCCGGAGAATGAGCATGAAAATTTCGAGCATAAAAACGCCAGCGGTTTTCCTCGCGGCTCTCTTCCTTTTCCTGGCGGCGGCCGAGGCCCCGGCGGGGCGGCAAGCCGAAGACCTACAGGTCATCAGCCTGGAACCGGGACGCCTGCCGGCCGGAAGCCCCCTCCTCCCGGGACTGGACGTTCTGTCGGAGAAGGACGGCCGCATTTATATCGTCAGCACGAGCAGCGACAGGGAGAGTCTGGCCGCGCTTGGAATTCCGTTCCTTTATGAGCCCGCCTTCTCCGGGCTGCCGGTCGCCCTTCCGGCCGCGGCCGGGGGGGGGCTTAACGGCGACTTTCATTCCCACCAGGAGCTCGAGAGTGACTTGAGACGGCTCGAATCCTCTTACCCGGGCCTGGCCAAGGTCCACATCCTCGGCCGGAGCCTCGAAGGCCGCAATATCTACGGGCTCAAAGTCAGCGACAACGTCGGCCTCGAGGAGAATGAAGCCCAAGTCCTATTCCTGGGCTGTCACCACGCCCGGGAATGGATCTCCGTCGAAGTCCCTTACCTCCTGGGGCGGTTCCTGCTGGAGAACTATCAAGCCGACGGCCGCGTCCGCGACATCGTGGACCGGAGCGAAGTCTGGATCGTCCCCCTGGTCAACCCCGACGGCCTGGAATACTCCATCCACGTCTACCGCTATTGGCGGAAGAACCGCAGGGCCAACTCCAACGGAAGCTTCGGCGTGGACCTCAACCGCAATTACAGCTTCCAGTGGGGCTGCGACAACACAGGGTCGAGCTCCGTGCCGGAGTCGGCCGTCTACCGCGGCACGGCTCCCTTCTCCGAACCCGAGGCGGAGGCCGTGCGCGGCTTCGTCGACCGGAATGCTTTCCTGGCCCTCGTCTCCTACCATAGCTATACCCAGGTCATTCTCTATCCCTGGGGCTATGTCCGGACCCCGGTCCAGGGCGCCGAGCGCATGATCTCCCTGGCCGAGGAGATGTCCCTTCGCATGGAAGCCTATCGCGGGACGCGCTACGCCTTCGGCCAGGCGAGCTACGCCTCCTACCTGGTCAACGGCGACACGACGGACTGGGCTTTCGGCGTCCACGGCATCCCCGCTTATACCATCGAGCTGCCCCCCCAGACCGACCAGGGAGGCGGATTCTTCAACGCTGAATCCGAAATCCTGCCCATCTTCAACGAAAACCTGGAAGCCGCCCTCTACCTTATCGAGGACTGCATCACCGTCTACGCTCCGCCCGCGGCGGAGGGAAGACGGCCAGACCGCTCTCCCGGGAGGCCCTCCTGCGGAAAGCCGGTCGAGAAATGACAAACGGCGGAGGGCGGCCGGGTCTCCTCGTCCACGTCTGTTGCGCCCCGGACGCGCTCTATGTCCTGGGCTTGTTGAAAGAGACGCACAACGTCACGGGCTACTTCTACAACCCCAACATCCAGCCGCTGTCCGAGTATGAACTCCGTCTCCGGGAGGCCTTGAGCGTCGCGGACATCCTGGGGCTGCCCATCCTCGAAGGTCCGCGCGACTTCGACCGCTGGTGCGAAGCGACGAAAAAGTTCAGGGACGAGCCTGAAAAAGGGAGGCGCTGCGACGTCTGCTACGGCCTGCGGCTGCTCGAGACGGCGCGCCGCGCCTCGGTATCGGGCCTGGACGCCTTCGGCACGGTCATGAGCCTCTCCCCCTGGAAAAAGGCCGATGTTCTCAACCGCATCGGCCGGATGGCGGGCCGCCGACTGGGCGTCGAGTTCCTCGAGGCGGACTTCAAGAAAAAAGACGGGTTCCGCAAGAGCGTCGCCCTGAGCAGGGAGAAAGGCCTTTATCGCCAGGACCACTGCGGATGCCTCTTTTCGAAAAGGCCGGAAAGGCCGCAGCGCCCGTGAAGAAAAAGACAGCGTCGAGAAAGCCGGCCGGAAGCGTGCGCCGCGGCCGGACCGCCCGTCTGCTCGTCACGGGCGTTGTCCAGGGCGTGGGCTTCCGGCCCTTCATCTACCGCCTCGCGCAGCGCCTCGGTCTTCGCGGCTGGGTCAAGAACGTCGGGCCGGGGGTCGAGATTCACCTCGAGTCCCTCAGGTCTGCGGACGTCACGGCCTTTATCGGGGCTCTTCCCCTGGAAAAACCGCCCCTGGCGCGGATCGAGGGGGTTCAGCGGCGGGCGGCGGCCTGGGAGGGGCTCGGAGATTTCCGCGTCCGGGAGTCGCGCCTGGAAAAAAGCTTCGTCTTCATCTCCCCGGATATCGCCACCTGCGAGCCCTGCCGCAAGGAGGTGTTCAACCCCAAGGAGAGGCGCTTCCGCTATCCCTTCACCAACTGCACGGACTGCGGGCCCCGCTACACGATCGTCCGCTCCCTGCCCTACGACCGCTGCCGGACGACCATGGCCGGGTTCGCGCTCTGCCCCGCCTGTCTCCGCGAATTCCGCGACCCGCGCGACAGGCGCTATCATGCCCAACCCGTCGCCTGTCCTGCCTGCGGGCCGCGCGTCCGGCTCCTCGACACCAAGACGGGCAAGGTCGTTCCGGGCGGAATCCGCGCCGCGGCGGAAATCCTCAAGCAGGGACGCGTCTTGGGCGTCAAGGGGCTGGGAGGGTATCACCTCATGGTTGATGCCCTGAACGGGAGGGCGATCGGCCGCTTGAGGGCTGTCAAGGCCAGGCGGTCAAAACCCCTGGCTCTCATGGCCGCCGGCCTGGAGGTCGTCGAGCGCTAC
>CAZFTV010000088.1:0-7790 GCA_964521765.1 uncultured Eubacteriales bacterium | reverse complement strand
CGAGAAGAGCGCGAGGGAGGGCGTGAAAAATCCGGCCCGCGAGCGAGGCCAAAACCCAAGCCCTGCCAGTATGTATGTCTTTTCAGAAATCCGTCACTTCCTTGCCGCGCGGCGCCGGGTGTTATCTGGGCGGGTGAAGGAAGGCGCCGACGCCTTTGGCGAGGACCTCGTCCGGGAGGGGGCTGTTCTCGATGACGACTTCTTTTTCCGGAGTAAGGAGGTTGTAGCTCGAAACGACCGCCTGGATAGCGGCCAGGTGGCGGGCCACACGCACGTTGAGGGGGATGCCTTCTTCGTCGAAGGGCACGAACAGGCGGCCCAGTTTCGCGGCGCGCACATAGAATTTGTCCCGGCCTTCGGCGATGAGCTCCGGCGAGGGACGGCCCTTGAGGCGGCCGTGGGAGGCGTTGGGCGTCTCGAGCAGGATGGAGTGGATGCCGGCGTAATCGCCCCACTCCCTATGGCTGAGGCCGCGCAGGTTCGCCGGCGAAGCCTCGAGGCGGATATCGAAGCCCGCCATCTCGACCTCGAGCTTGGCCATGGCCGCCAGGTCGGCGCTCCGCTCATGAAAGACGATGGCGTTGATGACCGGATATTCGGGCGCGGACTCGTGGATATCCACCCCGATGTCCACGCTTTCCCTGCGGATGAGTTCCATGAGGCCGAAGGCGATCTTTTCCGTGAGCAGGCCGTGCGCCCTCCCCGGGTAGCAGCGGTTAAGGTTTCTCACCTCGGGACCCGAGAGCATTTGGCCGGCGGGGTTGATGTACAGGGCCGGGTCGGGCCACTGACTGACCGGGTTCGTCAGCCGGGACCCGTAGCGGAACCAGCGGCGTCCTCCGGGAGTGTCGATGAAAAAACGCTGAGGGGAAGCCTCCTGCGGGTCGCTGTGCGTGAAGGCGCTGGCGTTGGCCCGGGGAACGATGAGAACCCTGCCCTTGGCGGCGGAGATGTTTTCCGCGAGAACCACGGCGGTGATAAACCCGCCCGGCTCGTTGGCGTGCGTTCCGCCCACAATGAGCATCGTCCCGCCCGGCTCGCGGCCGTGGAAAACGAAGACGTCGGTGTCCCCGGCCGTGCCCCTCAAGCCTTTGAAGTAATCGCTGAGCCTCTTGTGCTCGCTGAGACTCGGAGCGGGTGCGATGATCTCGACCCGGCGCATTCTCAGGAAGCTCAAGCCCGTCACCGAGCTGAGGAGGGCCGCGGCTGCAAGCAGGGCGACGGCGGCGAGGACGTGCGTCGGTATCCGCGGAGGTTTTTTCATCGGCCCCTCACTTGACCAGGAGCAATCTCAGCAGGTACATGACCAGAACCAGGGAGGCGCTGAGTTGGATCCAGAATTTTTTTTCTCGGAGAAGAAACCAAACCAGGCTTGCCGCCAGAAACAGGACGAGGGCCTGGTAGAGGATGAACAGCCCTCCGCCGACGATATCTTTGATCGGGGCGGGCCGGGGGGCGGTAAGAGACAGACCCTCGGGAACGACGGCCGGGCTGGAGACGAGAAGCCGCTCGAGCTGGGGCGCGAGGATCAGGAAGGCCAGCCCCATGGCCAGGACGACGAGCGCCGGCACCAGCGAGCGCCGGATGACCTGGAAAAACTTCTCCTCGCCCACGACCTTGGCCGAGAACCTGCCGGCGATGGCCGAGGGCGGCATGAGGTCTCCCAGGCCGACGATCGCCGACAAGGCTGAGGCGGTGATGATGGCGTTCTTGTCCACCATGGCCAGGATGAAGGGAACGCCCAGGATGCTGGCCGAGCCGTAAGCCGAAACGCCGCCGAAGATCGGCATGCTCACGGAGATGCCGAGGTAGAGCAGGGCCGAAGGCAGGGACAGGATGCTGACAACCGTCCAGCCGCGGGCTCCGGTCAGGGTCATGACCTGGATGAACATGCCCACGCCAAAAAGGATGGCCAGGAGGGGAATGACGTCCCGGATGGCTTCCTGGGTGGCCTTGAAGAAGTTGAACCTGCGGCCGGAAACGAGGCCCACGAGGCTGCAGGCCATGAAAATAAATGGGATGCCCGGGTCGGGCATGACCTTGGCCATCGCGCCCTGGCCGAGAAAGAGCACGGCCAGAAGGGCCAGGGGCAGAAACAGGCGGAGCCCGTAGCGCGCGTAGTGGGACGGCGGCAGGATGACCGTCATCTCCTCGCGGCTGATGACCTTGACTTCCTTGCGCCCCAGCCAGAGGGCGATGACGATCGCCGGGGGGATGGTCAAGACGAGAAGGGGAAGGGTGAAGCCGACGTAGGGGATGTCCACCCCGGCGCCCATGATCATGACCAGGATGTTGACCGGCGGTGCGATCATGCCCAGGATGCCGCCCATGGCGATAAAAGCCGCGGTCTTGAAGCGTGACAGCCCCAGCTTCTGGAGGACGGGGGCCACCAGGACGCCGGAGCTCAGCACCGAGGTCACGGATGACCCGGTGATCATCGCCGGGAACATCACCAGCCCCATGGCCGCAAGCAGGAGGAGCGTTTTTCGCCGGTGGAAAGCCCGGAGCAGGAGAGCGGTGACGCTGTCCAGGATGCCCGCTTCCTGGAGGACCCGCATATAAATCATAGCCGTAAAGATGATAAGGATGACGTCGAAGAACCCGAAGCTGCCCTCAACGAGATGGCGGAGGGCAATGTCGTTGCCTCCGGCCAGCATCCCGGCCACGGCCGAGGCGGCCAGGGCGAGCCCGATGGGCGCTTTGAGAGCCATGGCCAGCACCACAAAAACAGCGACCATCAGCAAGAAAACAAGATATTCAGGCATGAGGATGTCTTTCGCTCAACTGATATGAGCCTGCCTCTCCGGTTCTTTTGTTGAGCGCCTTTCGAGCGGCTTCGAATGTTCTATGGCGGCGCTGAACGGCAAACGAGCATAAAATCGGAAAAACGGCCAAGTCCCGCCGATTATTTGAAGGCTTTCTTGATCGGGTCGGCGGCGTCGATGGTTTTCTCCGCCTCGACCAAGGGGATGTTGTGGCTCTGGCAGATCTTAGTGAAGAAGCCGTCCTGGTTGCCCGACTTGACGATGATCGCCATCCTAGCCTGGGGCAGGTAGGCGGCCGTCATTTCGTCCGTCGTCTGTCCGCGGCGGTCGGCGCCGCCGAGGTGGAGGCAGAGGAGCGGAATGTTCTTGGCCTTGGCTGCAGCGAGCAGTCCCTCGACCCGGGCATTCTCCTTGGCCATGTCCAGGCCCGCGGCGCCCAGTCCTTTAAGGCTGGCGCCGAGGACCAGGATGAGCGTTTTGTGGCCTTCCAGGTCCTTGTCTGCGGCCAGCTTGCCCAGCGTGCAGCTCAGGCCGGCTTTCTTGATGAGCACGTTGGCCAGCTGGACGTCGGCGCTCTGGCCGGCCGAGGTCAGAAGGATAGGCTGTTCGAAGACGCCCTCGGTCCGGCCGGCCGGAGCCGCGCCGAGGAGGAATGCCGACAGGACGAAGACACATGCGGAGGTCATAATGGATTTTTTCATATGATGAGATCCTTCCCTGCAATCATAGAATATATTTATCTCACACTCCGCGGATTTTCTCAATATCCTGCGCCGGCGCCGTCGCGCCGGGAGTCGGCGCCGCCGAGGAGGAGCTTTTTATCCCGCAGGATCATGATGCCCTGGGCGCCGCCGAAGTACTTGTCGTAGGCTTCCTTGACGGCCAGTTCGTGGCCCAGCTTCCGCAGGGCCGCCTGCGTCTCCTCGGCGAGGCGGGGCTCGATGGCCAGCGGCCGGATTTTCCCGCGGACGGAATAGCTGAAGAAGCGGGGCGCCTCGATGGCCTCGTCGAGCGACATCCCGAATTCGACGACGTTGAGGATGATCTGGGCGAGCGTGGAGAAGATGCGCGTGCCGCCCGGCGAACCCAGCACCAGGAAGGGCTCCTCTTTTTTAAGAAGGATCATGGGCGCCATGGAGCTCAGCGGCCTCCGCCGGGAGTTGGGAGCGTTGATCGAGCCCGGGTTCTCGGAGAAATCGTCCATCATGTCGTTGAGCAGCACGCCCGTTCCTTCCGGGACGATGCCCGTGGCGAAGAAGAGGTTGATGGACTGCGTCAGGCTGACGATGTTGCCCTCCCGGTCGATGACGCACAGATGGGTGGTGTTGCCGCCGGGACGGTGGGCGTCGAACGTGCTGTAGGGATAATCGCCCAAGACCCGGTCGGGCAGGATGCGTTGCGCGATGCGACGGGCGGAGGCTTTGTCGCACAAGCCCTCGACGGGAATGGACAGAAAATCCGGGTCGCCCAGGTATTTCTCCCGGTCGGCGAAGACGAAGCGCAGGGCTTCGGCGACATGATGGATCAAGACCGGAGAATTTTGCCCCCAGTCGCGGAGCGGCCAGTTTTCGAGGATGTTCAGGAGCTGGATGGCATGCACGCCCCCCGAGCTCGGGGGCGGGATGGTCACCAGGCTGAAGTCTTTGTAGCTGCCGCGCAGCGGGGCCACTTCCCTGGCCTCGTAAGAGGCCAGGTCCTCCAACGTCATGACCCCGCCCTTGGCCCTGACCGCTTCGACGATTTTCCGGGCCGTCTGGCCTTTATAGAATTCCCCGACTCCTTTTTCGGCCAGTAGGCGGAACGTCCCGGCCAGGTCGGGGTTTTTGAAGGCCTCGCCCGGCTCGAAGGGGATTCCCTGGTTGAGAAAGCATGTCTCCTCGCCGGCGTTGGCCAGGATCTTCTCGTATTCATCCTTGTTGATGGCGCTGAAGGTGGCGCTCACCGCGAAGCCGCGCTCGGCGATCTCCGCTCCGCGGCGGCTGACCTCGGCCAGGGTCCTCGTTCCGTATTTTCCCAGGGCCAGAGCCCAGCCGGCCGGCGCCCCCGGGACGGCCACGGCCAGCCCGTGCGCTTCGCGCCACGCCTGCTGGACTTTGCCGTCAAGCTCATACATCCGGGGATGGGCCGCGGCCGGAGCGCGCTCCCGGTAGTCGATGACCGTCGCCCGGCGCTCCTTAGCCAGGTAGATGAGCATCCATCCGCCGCCGCCCAGGCCCGAGGCGAAGGGCTCGGCCGCGTTTAGGGCGAAGCAGGCGGCAACGGCCGCGTCCACGGCATTGCCGCCGGACTTGAGCATCTCCAGCCCCGCCTCAGCGGCCAGCGGGTTGGCGGCCACGACCATGCCCTGCCGCCCCACGAAATCGAACGGCGTGTGCCGGTCGGCCGGCGGGACGGATTCCTGAGCGGATCGGGCAGAAGATAGATTGATTGAACCAGCTGATATCAAAACTAGAAATAATAAAATTATCCTAGTTTTTCTCTTATTTCTCCACATGGGCTTCCTCTTCCACGAGAATTTTGGCCACTTCCTCGACCGAGGGCAGCTCGCTGAGGTCGTTCAGCCCGAAGTAGGTCAGGAACCTGTCCGTGGTCCTGAGGAGCAGCGGGCTTCCCGGCGCTTTTTTCCGGCCGCTGATCTTGATGAGCTTTTTTTCGAGGAGGGCATGGACGGTATAAGAGGAATCTACGCCGCGTATGGCCTGGATTTCCGGCTGAGTGACGGGCTGGTGGTAGGCGATGACGGACAGCGTCTCCACGGCGGCGTGCGACAGCTTGGTCTTTCGCTCGATCTGAAGCAGGCGCCTCACCCAGGGGTCGTGTTCGGGCTTGGTGGCCAGGACCCAGCCGCCGCCCACCTGCTGCAGCCGCAGCCCCCGGCCTTCGCGTCCGTACTCGGCGCTGAGCTCTTCGATAGCCCGGCGGATATCCTCCTCGCTCCGGTCGCCCAACACATCCTTGATTCTGTCCAGGGACAGGGGCTCGACCGAGATGAAGACGAGCGCTTCGAGAATGTCTTTAAGCGGGCTGTCCATGGCTTTCGGGCACGGGCCGGCTTTTCCGCAGCCAGACCTTGATGGTGTGGAAGAGCCGTTCCTGGACGGCAATGACCGCGCCGGCCTTGATCAGCTCCAGCAGGCAGAAGAAGGCGATGAGCGCCTCCTCGAGGCTCTCCTGCCTGGCCAGGAATTCCAGGAAATCGAGGAATTGTTTCTCCTCGAGCTCCCGGACGATTTCCCTCATTTTTTCGTCCAGGGAAATTTCCTTGCTCTTGAGGAACTGGAAATTCTCGTTCTCCCGGCGCTTGAGGAGGAGGAAGAACGATTCGGCCAGGTCGAAGAGGGAGACTTCGATCAGCCCCGGCTCATCGGCCACATCGATAGGCGGGAGGGCCGTCCGCCGCCAGGTTTGAAGCTGTTCCTCTTCTTTCTCCCGCAGCAGGAGGCTGGCGCTCTTCATCCGCTCGTATTCGAGCAGGCGGTCGATGAGCGGCCGCCGCGGGTCCTCCCCGTCGAGCGGGGGTTGCTCGCGGGGCAGGAGGAGCTGCGATTTGATGGAGATGAGCAGCGCGGCCATGAGCAGGAATTCCGCCTCCCGGTCGAGGTTGATCCGCTCCTTGCGCTCCAGGTAGGCGAGGTATTCGCGGGTGATGGTCGAGATGGGGATGTCGGAGATGTCGATTTTTTTCTTCCGGATGAGGAAGAGGAGGAGGTCCATCGGGCCCTCGAAAACCTCGAGCCTGACCTGGTAGCCTTCGGCCCCCGAGGCGGCAAGGTCTTGTTCCATCTACAGCCCCAGGCGGTCTCGGACCTCGGCCATCGTCCGGCGGGCTTCCTCGCGGGCGCGCCGTCCTCCCTCGGCCAGAATCTGACGGACGGCGTCCGGGTTCTTTTCGTAGCCGCGCCGCTTCTCCTGGTAGGGCAGGAGGAAAGCCATCAGGGCTTCGATCGCCGCCTGCTTGCATTCCAGGCAGCCGATGCCGGCCGTCCGGCAGCCGCGGGCCAGCTCCTCCCGGACGTCCCGGGCGACAAAGGCCCGATGCAGGGTGAAGGCCGGGCAGTCTTCGGGGTCGCCCGGGTCGGAGCGACGCTTGCGCCGCGTGTCGGTGACCATGGTCGAAACCTTCTCGCGGATGACTTCAGGAGGGTCCTTGAGATAGACAGCGTTGCCGAAGGACTTGCTCATCTTGCGGCCGTCGGTCCCGGCCAGACGCGGCACTTCCGTGAGCAGCGTCTGGGGTTCGGGGAAGATGGGTGAGACGAGACGGTTGAAACGCCGCGTCACCTCGCGGGCCAGCTCCAGGTGGGCTTCCTGGTCTTCGCCCACGGGAACGACCTCGGCCTTGTAGAGGATGATGTCCGCGGTCTGAAGAACGGGGTAGCCCAGGAAGCCGTAGGTGTTGAGGTCCTTGTCGGCCAGCTCGATCTGCATCTCCTTGTAGGTTGGGACCCGTTCCAGCCAGGGAAGGGGGATGAACATGGAGAGGATGAGATGGAGCTCGGCATGCTCCGGAACGTCGGACTGGACGAAGAGGACGCACCGCTCCGGGTCGAGTCCCAGGCTCAGGAGATCCACGGCCATCTCGAAGATGTTCCCCCCGATGGTGCGGGCGTTGGCGTATTCCGAGCTCAAGGCGTGCCAGGAGACGATGGAGTAGAAGCAGCGGTACTCGTCCTGGAGCCTGAGCCAGCTTCTGAACGCGCCCACGTAGTTCCCCAGGTGAGCGGGGCCCGTGGGCCTCACGCCGCTGAAGACGATTTTTTTTGCGGGGGGGTTCATGGTCAGACGAAGACGAGCCGGAAGATGACATACAAAATGGGACGAATGATGAAACCCAGGACGCCCAGGTAGATGAGCCCCACCACGATCAGGAAGCCGTAGGGGCGGAGCTTGTCGTATTTATAAGCGGCTTCGGGCGAGAGCAATCCCATGAGCACCCCCGACCCGTCGAGCGGGGGGACGGGGATCATGTTAAAGACGGCCAGGGAGGTGTTGACGAGGGTCGCATAGAACAGGATGAGGGCCAGA
>CAZFTV010000087.1:781-7902 GCA_964521765.1 uncultured Eubacteriales bacterium | reverse complement strand
CGGCCAGGGAGACGGCCAGGGGCCTGGTGAGGCGCCGCCGGAGCAATTCGAGAAATCTTGTTACGTTATCGGCCTGCTTGTCATAGAGCTTGAGACGGCCCTCGGCCGCGCTGAGCAATCCGTCCGCCGCGGCTTTCTCCTGGGACTGCGTCTGGAGCGGAAGGTCGAGGACGGGGTTTGCCGTCCCGGCGCGCGCCCTGCTTTTTTTAGGTCTCATGCCGCTCTCCGGCGCTCCCTGCCGGACGGACTCCGCGCCGTCCCAGCGTCCTCCCCAGGAAAAACCGGGCGAAAGGATAATACAAGTAGTGCCCGATCTTGGAAAACGGGACATAGACAAGGAAAAAAGCAGTCAGCCCGAAGAAAAGAGCCAGGGTCCATTCCCGGTGGCGATAGTCGTTCGGAACGGCCAGAAAAGCCGCGCCGAAGTAGGCCGTCATGAGAATCAGCGAGAAAAAATCGTCGGCGGAGCTGACCAGCCGCACGGCCGCGTCGGCGAGGCGCCGGTAGAGGCGAAGGAGCCCCACGAGAAAAGCAGCGGCCAGGACGACCTGGAAGCCGACGACCGCCGCCCGTTCGCGGAAAAAGCCGGGCGCATAGGGAATAAGAAAAGTGGCGGCGATGGCCGCGGCGACACCCAGGTGGAAAACGACGAATTGAACGTAAAAGAACGGTTTGCGCCGGACGGATTCCATCGACCACGGCAGGGCGATATTGGCCAAGGAGAGGGCGACGCCTGCGGTCGCTGAGCCTCGGGCATACGTCCGCTCCGGGCGGGAGCGGAAACGAAGCAGCCAGGCGATGCGCACCAGATAAACCGCGGCCAGGAACGCCAGGGCTGCGAGCTGAACCTCGTTCTCCAGGACGGCCAGGAAACGGCTCAAAATATTATCCTTCTGTGGGACAGTCCGATGCGGTCTATCATCACGGAACGCCTCATTTTACCAGAGGGCGCATCCCTGTCAATCAACCCGCCGCCGCAAACCGCGGAAAATCGCCCAGCTTCGCTTTACCCTTGCTTTTTCCGTTTAAGCTCCCCTATGATATCTTCCATGCGCCGTACTTTCGGGATTTCAAGCGTCTTCCTCGCCCCGATCCTGGCCGCTCTTATGTTCGGCCTGGGCTCTCGTCCCGCGGCCAGGGATTCGGCTGCCCCGCCCGAGCCCTCCTCGGCCGCGGAACGGATCTCGGAACAAGCCGTCGTCCTCGCGGCTCCCTGGCCGACGCTTGACTGGGCCTTCTCTTCGCCCCAGGCCCGGGGTATGGACGACGCCGAACTCGAGAGCGCCTTCGCCTACGCCCAGGATCACAGGTCAAAGGCCCTGATCGTCACCCGTAACGGGTTCATCGTCAAGGAGTGGTACGCCTACCCCTGGGATAGGCACTCGACCGGTTCCGGCTACTCCGTGGCCAAGAGCTTCACGTCGTGCCTCGTCGGCATGCTCATCGACGAGGGCAAAATCGCCGGCCTTGATCAGCGCGCCTCGAACTTCATCCCCCAGTGGCAGAGCTCGGCGCACAGCGCCATCACCATCCGCCAGCTGCTGAGCATGACCTCCGGGCTGTACTGCACCACGACCAGCGACTACCTCGATCTCCTGTCCGCGCCGAACCAGACGCTCTTCGCCGTCAACCTCCCCCTCGAGGCCCAGCCCGGCCAGCACTGGGAGTACAACAACGCCGCTGTCCAGGTCTTGTCCGAGGTCATCCTCAAGGCCTCGGGCCGGCAGGCCAAAGAATACGCCCGGGAACGCCTGTGGTCTGTGATCGGCATGTGGAATGCCGATTGGCAGACGGATGACGTAGGCAACACCCTGACCTATCAGTCTGTCGTCGCTTCGGCCCGGGAGTTCGCCAAGTTCGGCTACCTCTTTCTCCGGCGCGGCCGTTGGATCAGCCGCCAAGTCGTCAGCTCCACCTGGGTGGACCAGTCCACGCGCCCTTCTCAGAACTTGAATCGCCGCTACGGCTTCCTGTGGTGGACGAACGCCGACGGGGATTTTTGGGGCGATGTGCCGTCCGACGGTTACGCCGCTATCGGCGCCTTCAACCAGCGCGTCTATGTCGTGCCCAGCCTGGACTTGGTTGTCGTCCGCCTGGGGGAGGAGGACTTCCAGTGGTCGGACAACGCTTTCTTGGGCTCCGTATGCAGGGCGGTTCTGCGCTGATGCCCCCCGCCTCCTTGCTCAGACGGGAAGAACATGCCGGCGGCTCCAGCCGGCGGAAGGCCGCGACTTTCCGCCCGCGCCCGTGATTTCCCCCTTGAGGCCAGGAGAGTCGCTCGCCATTTGACATTGTTTCGGGCTGTTGCCAAAAGACGGGTTTTGTTTTAAATTGATTCGGAGGGAATTTATTAAAAAGGGGAAACCATGAAAATATGGAAATTGGTGCCGACTTTTTTCTTCCTGCTGGTCCTGCTTAACATCCTCTTCATCTTCGGAGCCGGCGGGGCGGCCAAGCTCGAGGGCAAGGTGTTCTCCGTGACCATGGTCTCCAAGGACATCTGGATCTTCAGCTGGGGGCATTTCTTCCTCGTCGTGGGGCTGTTCTGCCTGTTCATCGAGCTGCTCAAGGCCACCCGCACGAGCGTAGCCTCGATCTACGACCACATCATGTCCACCCTGACCTTCATTCTCTTCCTGCTGGAGTTCATCCTGGTCAAGGGCGCGGGAAGCTCGGTCTTTCTCATGCTGACCCTGATGTCTCTCTTCGATGTCGTGGCGGGTTTCACCATCACCATCACCGCGGCCCGGCGCGACATCGCGCTCGACCGCGAAGCCTCCTTCATCCAGCCGACGCCCTGAGGGCCGCCCCATGCCGGGAGCGCTTTTCTGTTCAAAAAACAAGGCGGGGAACGGCAGAGCAGCCGGAGGCCAGGGCGAGGCCGATATCCCGGCTTGAAATAGATGAGAAGGATGGCTCAAGGCGGGAGGCATGTCATGTCGAAAACCGTGCGCCGTTTCCTTGGAATTCTTGTCGCGAGCCTGGCGATATTCGTTCTTCTGCCGGAGGCCCAGGCGGCCCAGGTCGACCCTCTTCAGGTTCACCATCTGTCTCTGCAGGACGGCCTCTCTCAAAGCTCGGTGAATTGCATCCTTCAGGACCACAAGGGATTTCTCTGGATCGGCACGCAGGATGGTTTGAACAGGTACGACGGGCATCGTTTCACGATCTACAAGCCCGAGCCGGGAAACCCCCGCGGCCTGTCCGACAGTCATATCCTGAGCATCTATGAAGACCGCGCGAACAATCTTTGGATCGGAACATACGGCGGCGGGCTCAACCGCTTCGACAGGGCGGCCGAGACGTTCATCAGCTACATGAACGACCCGGAAAAGCTCGGCATCCTGCCGAACGACAGGGTCAATTCCATCTGCGAGGACGGCTCCGGCCGGCTATGGGTCGGGACCTACGCTGGGGGTCTTGTCCGATTCGATACGGCGACGGAAACGGGCATTTCCTACCGTCATGACCCGGACAACCCCAACAGCCTGGCCAATAACCGCGTTAACGTCGTTTTCAAGGATAAGTCCGGCCTGCTTTGGATCGGGACAGCCGACGGCTTGGACCGGTTCGACCCGGAAAAAAACGCTTTTATCCATTACCGCGGGGATCCACGGGACCCCGATAGCCTCAGCGACAACAACGTCTCCTCCATCTGCGAGGATGAGGCCGGCGACCTGTGGATCGGCACGGAAAACGGCGGACTCAATCGGTTTCTCCGCGTCCCGGAGCGTTTCCTCCGCTACCTGAACGACCCGAAGGACCCCCGGAGCATAAGCGACAACAACATCCGGTCGGTCTATCCCGGCCCGGGAGGATCGATTTGGATCGGGACGCGGAGAGGCGGCCTGAACGTGTTCGACCCCGAGACAAGAACATTCACCAGCCATATGCACGACCCGAGAATCCCGAGCAGTTTGAGCGACAGCGACATCAGAACCCTATATGCAGACAGGACGGGAATCTTCTGGATCGGGACTTTCGGGGGAGGCCTCAACCGTTTTGACCCGTCGAAAAAAAAGTTTGCTCACTTCACTCACGACCCCGACGATCCCGGAAGCCTGATCGGCTTTGCGGTCAGGACCATCACCGAGGACAGCCGGGGGGATATTTGGGTGGGGACATTCAGCGGCCTCGACCGGTTCGACCCCCAGGCGAAAACATTCCATCATTACCAGCATAACCCCCGGTCTCCCCGGGGCTTGAGCAGCAACCTGGTCTATTCCCTGTGCGAAGACCCGTCGGGCGACCTGTGGGTGGGAACGCAGGGAGGCGGACTCAACCGCCTCGAGCCGAAGACGAACCGTTGGGCTTGTTTCAGGCACGACCCGAAGGACCCCCGCTCTCTCGCGGACGACATCGTCAACGCCGTGTTTATCGACCGGGGGGGAGAGTTATGGGTCGGGACCGAACTCGGGCTGAATCGATTCGAGCGGGAACAGAATCGTTTCTCCCTCTACCGGAACGCGCCGGGCGACCCCGCCAGCCTGAGCGACAACGACGTCCGGGTGATCCATGAAGACCGTTCCGGAGCGCTTTGGGTCGGCACGCGGCTGGGAGGGCTCAACAGGCTGGACCGCGCAACCGGAACGTTCCGGCGCTATCAGCACGACCCCGCGAACCCCGGGAGCTTGAGCAACAACCGCATCTTCAGCATCTACGAAGATCGCTCGGGTATTCTCTGGATCGGGACGAGGGGCGGCGGGCTCAACCGCTATGACCCGGCCACGGATTCCTTCACCTGTTTTGCCGAGAAAGACGGGCTGCCGAACAACGTGGTCTACGGCATCCTGGAGGACGAGGAGGGGAACATCTGGCTCTCGACCAACAACGGGCTCGCCTCCTTCAACCCGGTAAGGCGCGCCTTCAGGACATACGACATCCGGGACGGCCTGCAGGGCAACGAGTTCAATTTCGGGGCCTATTGCAAGAGGAGAAACGGCGAGCTTCTTTTCGGCGGCATCAACGGCTTCAACATTTTCCGGCCGGCCGAACTTAAAGACAACCCCCATGTCCCCTCGGTCGTGATCACGGATTTCCAGGTTTTCAACAGATCCGTGCCCATCGGGAAAGGGCCCAACGGCCGAACGATCCTGGAACAATCCATCATCGAATCCTCGAACATCACTCTCTCCCACTGGGACAATGTTTTCTCCTTCGAATTCGCCGCGCTTCATTTCGCCATGCCGGACCGGAATAAGTACGCCTACATGATGGAGGGGTTTGAAAAAGACTGGAATGACGTGGGCAACCGGCATTTCGTCACCTACACCAACCTGCCTCCGGGCCGCTATACCTTCAGGGTCAAGGGCTCAAATCAGGACGGCGTCTGGAATAAAGAGGGCGTTTCCCTGCGCATTACCATCAGGCCCCCCTTCACTCGGACGGCCTTGTTTAAGGCCCTGGTCGTCCTGGCCGGTCTCTTTCTTATTTTTTCCGTTTACCAGGTCAGGACCGGCGCCATCCGGAGGGCAAACAAACAGCTCGAAAGAAAAGTCCAGGAACGCACGGCGGAACTCCGGGGTGAGATCCGGGAACGAAGGCGCGCCGAGGACCTGATCCAGAAAGAGGCGGCCAAGCTGGGAGCCATGATCTCGGGCATGGAGGAGGGCGTGGTTTTCGCGAACCATCAGGACCGGATTCTCGAGGTGAACGACTATTTCCTCAAAATCCTGGAGTTGAAGAAGCCCGATATCTCCGGCGGCCTTCTCTGGGATTTTCCGCCTTTCAAGGACGCCGACGACTTGAGGGCGCATGTTCAGGGATTCAAGGAGCAGCCGAATTCCGGCACCGTCGTCCTGGAGAAGGGCTTCCGGGGACTGGAAACCATTTTCCGGCTCCAGCCCGTCTACCTCCACGGGCGTTATGAGGGTTTCATTTTCAACCTCATCGACGTTACGGAGATGGTCGTGGCCAGAAAGGTGGCCCAGTCCGCCAGCCGCGCCAAGAGCGAATTCCTGGCCAACATGAGCCATGAGATCCGAACCCCCATGAACGGCATCTTCGGCATGACCGAGCTGGTCCTCGGAACCGAGCTGACGTTCGAGCAGCGGGAATACGCGGAGGCGATCAAGTATTCCGCGGAAGCCCTGATGAACATCATCAACGACATCCTGGATTTTTCGAAAATCGAAGCGAAAAAGATCGAGCTCGACCCCGTCCCTTTTCACCTCCGGGACACGGTCCACAATATCTCCTGCACGCTGGCCGTCATGGCCGAAAAAAAGGGCCTGGAGCTGATCGTCCATGTTCCGCCGGACGTGCCCGACAGGGTCGTCGCCGACCCCGGCCGTCTCCGCCAGGTTCTCACCAATCTCATCAGCAACGGCATCAAATTTACGGACAAGGGCGAAGTGGTGGTTTCCGTGACCAAGGCGGACGACGCGGCGGGCGAATCGATGTTCCACTTCATGGTCAAGGATACGGGGATCGGCATCCCGCCGGCCAAGCAAAAGATCATCTTCGACCCCTTCACCCAGGTCGACGGCTCCATCGCGCGAAAATACGGGGGCACGGGCCTGGGGCTGGCCATCACCTCCCAGCTCGTCGAGCTGATGGGCGGCTCGATATGGGTGGAGAGCGAGCAGGGCGCGGGGAGCGTCTTCCACTTCACCGTCCGCATGGACATTCCCCGGGAGCCGGCCGAAACGCTCAGACCCCTGGATATCAAGGACATCGAGGGCCTGAGGGTGCTGGTGGTCGACGACAACGCCACCAACCGGGTCATCCTGAAGGAGATGCTCTCCAACTGGCGCATGCAGCCGTCGCTGGCGGAAAGCGGGAATCAAGCGCTGTCCGAAATGAACGATTCCCTGGCTTCCGGCCGGCCCTACGCCCTCCTCCTTCTCGACGCCAACATGCCCGAGATGGACGGATTCACCCTGGCCCAACAGATCAAGCAGGACCCAAGGTATGCCGGCGTTCTCATCATGATGATCAGCTCGGCCGGGATCCGCGGCGACGCCGTCCTGTGCCGGACGCTGGGCATCTCCGCCTACCTGACCAAACCGGTCAAACAATCGATGCTCCTGGACGCCATCCTGCTCACGCTCGGGACGCGCGACTCGAAAATCGAAGCCGTCCCGCTTATCACCCGGCATTCCATCCGAAAAACCCAGCGG
>CAZFTV010000087.1:0-771 GCA_964521765.1 uncultured Eubacteriales bacterium | reverse complement strand
GATCGATATGCCCAGTGATACCGCCATCAGGACAATGGCGGTCCATTTCACCCGATAGGGAATACTGCGGTAACGTCGCCATTCGAGGATGGTCGGGCCGAAGATGGCCGAGCGAATGCTCCAAAAATACGGGCATGAAGTGACGATCGCAGACAACGGCAAGGAGGCTCTTGCCGCCCTGCAGTCCCGGGACTTCGACCTGATTCTCATGGACATCCAGATGCCCCACCTGGACGGCTTTCAGGCCACGGAGGCCATCCGCAGGAAGGAGGAAAAGACGGGAGCGCATATTCCCATCGTGGCCATGACGGCCCATGCCATGAAGGAAGACAGGGGGCGCTGCCTGGCCGCTGGGATGGACGATTATATCTGCAAGCCCATCAAGCCGGACCTGCTGATGGAAGTAATCCAGCGCGTGATGAACAGGGCCAAAGAACTGTCCGCCTGAAATCCGGCTTTCTTTGCTCCCGGGAGGCGCATTCCGCCCTTCTCGCCGCGGAGCATCGGTTCGGAGAATCGGGTCCTTCGCCGCGCTTGTCTACTTTTTTCTGACAGCCCGCAGCTTGGAGTCGATCGTCGCTTCCTTGTCGAGTCGGTGGTCGACTCGCAAGTCGATGTGGATGCGCCTGGCGCCGAGACGGACGAGGGTCTCGTCGGCGGCGTCGGAGTTCACGTCGTTGACCACCACGGATGCACCCGCGGCGGCGAGCGCCTTGGCGCACGCGCGGCCGATGCCGCGGCCGCTGCCGGTGACCACGGCGACCTTGCCGG
>CAZFTV010000086.1:1953-7958 GCA_964521765.1 uncultured Eubacteriales bacterium | reverse complement strand
GCAGCCGCGGCCAGGCACTGCAACAGCCGCCGAGCCCGGCGGATGACGTTCGTCGCCGGCACGCCCTGCTCCTACCTCAAGCCCTTTATCAACAGCGTCATCGACGACCCCCGCTTCGACTATTACGACGCGGCCAACGAGGGGGACGCCGTTGCCCTGGCCGCCGGCGCGGCCGTGGGCGGCCGCCGCGGCCTGGCCATCTTCCAGAACGCAGGGCTGGGCAACGCCGTCAACGCCCTGACGTCCCTGTGCTTCCCCTTCCGCATCACCTTGCTGCTCATCATCACTCACCGGGGCCGGCCGGGCGGTCCTCCGGACGAGCCCCAGCACGAGCTCATGGGCCGGATCACGACGAACCTGCTGGACGTCCTGGAAATTCCCTGGGAGCCCTTCCCGAGGCAGTCCGCGGATGTCGACGCGGCTTTGGAGCGGGCTCTGGCTTCGATGGCGGAGAGGCGCCTGCCCTTCGCCCTAATCATGGCCAAGGACAGCGTGGCCGACTGCCCCCTGCAGACAAAACCCTCCTCTTCCCCGCCCCGCTGGGACTTCAGTCACGAAGCGACGCCCCGGCGCGAAGCCGGGGGGCTTCCGCTGAGGCACGAAATTCTCTCCGCCTACCTGCAATTGAGACGGCCCGAGGACGTCGTTGTCTGCACCACCGGTTACACCGGGAGGGAGCTTTACACGCTCGGCGACTCTCCGAACCATCTCTACATGGTCGGCTCCATGGGCAGCGCCGCCTCGTTCTCGCTGGGACTGGCCCTGGCCCAGCCGGGACGCCGCCTGGTCGTTTTCGACGGCGACGGCGCGGTGCTTATGCGCCTCGGGAACCTGGCGCTCATCGGCGCCAACCGGCCGCAGAATTTCCTCCACATTGTCCTGGACAACGCCTCCTACGAGTCCACGGGAAAACAAGCGACCCTGAGCCCGCATGTCTGTCTGACGGGCATCGCGCGCTCTTGCGGTTTCCCGCAGGCTTTTCTGTGCGAAAGCGCCGGGGATTTTGAACGGCTCCTGGATGAGCCCTGGCCGGGGCCGGTCTTCGTTCACGTCCGGGTGAAGACGGGCAGCCTGCCGAACCTGGGAAGGCCGAAGATCAGGCCGCATGAGGTGAAAGAACGCCTCATGAAGGAGCTGGGCGTCGCCTGAGACGGCGCCCGGCTTCACGCAGCCGAACGATTTCATCCTCTTCGCCGCTTTTTAAAGCGGCCTTATGAGGCCGCACTCCATACGTTGAGGCCGCCGCTCCGACTCCATTGAGGACAGACGCCCCGCAATGGAATCGACGCCGGCAGTTCGGTGTTTGAAATACGGATCTTGCATGCCAAGGGCTCTTAGCCTAAAATATCAACTCGCTCCGAGCCGGAGCGGCTAAATCGGCAGGCCGCCATGCCCTCCGGCCGATAGGGCCGGGCCGGAAACAGCCCCGCCTTCCATCTTTGAAAAGGAGCCGAAATGACACGCTCAATTATTCCCATTCAAGACAGCGCCATCCGTCGCCCTCTATGTCCTCGATCCGCCCGGCTTGGAGGCCGGCCTGCGTTGTTGGTCTTGTCGGGCATGCTGTTCGTTTTTTCCTTCCTGTTTCCTCAGGAGAAGCAGGAAAAGACGGAGGAACCGCAACAGCCGAAGATCACGGAGGAAATCCTGGTCGTCGGTCAAGCCCCCGGCGACGCTCCCTTGGCTTCCGTTGCCAGGATGGAGACTCGGGAGATCGAGAGCCTGAAGCCTCGCGATCTGGGCCAGGTCTTGGCCCTGGTGCCCGGGGCCAACCTGTCCATCGGGCAGAAAAATGAGACGATCCTCCTTTTGCGCGGCATGGACGCCCGCAGGATCGTTCTTCTTCTGGACGGCATCCCGGTTTACGAACCCTACTACGGGACATTCGACTTGAAAACAGTGGCCGCCGGGGATGTCGCCTCCATACAAGTGACGGCCGGCCCGGCCTCGGTCCTGTACGGCCCCAACGCCCTGGCCGGTCTGGTGAACGTTGTCACGCACAGGCCCACCGACAGGCCGCGCCTCACGCTCGGCGGCGTTTATGGCCAGACCCGGACGCTCGGCGCCGACCTCAGCGGCGGCTTCCGCTGGGAGCGCTTCGCCCTGAGCGGAAGCGCCCTTTACCAGAAATCCGACGGCTTCCAGCTTCCGGCCGAGGACGGGTCGAGGGAACTGCGGCGCCTGAGCGACTACCGACGGCTCAACCTCAGCGCCAAGTTGTATTTCTATCCTACGGACAATTCGGAGCTTCTTGTCTCCGGCAACATCTACCGCTCCGCCTACGGCCTGCCTCCCGCCCTGGAAGTGCAGAGGCCGCGTTACTGGCGTTTCAAGTCCTGGGACCGGTCTTCGTTCTCCGCCGGAGGGTTCATCGGCCTGGGGCGCTTGTCGCTCGTCCGATTCCGGGCTTATGCCGTTCAATACGACAACGTCCTTGAGCAATACGACGACCCGCAGCTCCAGTCCCTTCAGGCTGAGAGCGCGTTCGATAATTCCGTCCTGGGCTTTTTCGGGCTGGCCGACCTCGGATTGAGCCGTGTCCACAACCTGAAACTCAGCTTGAACATGCAGTCCGACCGGGCCAAGACGCGGGACGAAACAGGACTGCCCTGGGAGGAATTCCGGCAAACTTCGACCTCGGCGGGAGCCGAGCACCATTTCCGGGCCTCCGAGCGGCTGACGCTCATCGCCGGCCTGAGCCTCGACCTGCTCGATAAACACATAGGCCCGACGACGTTCAAGGCCAACCCCCTGGCGGGAGTTCAGCTCAGGCCCCTGGCCGGGCTGGAATTCAACCTGTCGTTCGCTAAAAAATCGCGGTTCCCCTCGATGCGCTCGCTCTACTCCTCCTCATCGGGCAACCCCGACCTGCTGAGCGAGGACGGCTACGCGCTTCAACTGGGGGGAAGGCTCGAGCGCTGGGTGAGCCTGGAATTCACGGTCTTCAACTACGAATTCCGCGACATGATCGACTCCATCCGGCAGCCTGACGGCACGCGTCTGTATGTCAACGTGGGAAAGGCCTACATCCGGGGCATGGAGATCGGCCTGCGCAAGAGCATCAAGGGATTGTCCGCCGACCTGAATTACACCTTCCTCGATCATCGGAACCAAACCGACGACCGGCCGCTGGATACCTTGCCCGGTCACACCCTGCGGGCCCACGTCGTTCTTGAGCCGCTCAAAGGACTTCATCTGACCTTCTCGGGCACGGCGGCCGGCGCCTCCACCTGGTATGATTCTTCACGAAGGCAGGTCCTGGACGTCCCCAAGCATGCCTGCTTCGACGCGGTCCTGTCCTATGAAACAAGGCGGGCCGAGATCTTCCTCAAGGCGGCCAACATTCTGGACGCGGCCTTCTATACCGACCCCGGATTCCCCTGGCCCGGCCGCACCCTCGAACTCGGATTCCGGGTCCATGCGTTCGCCTCCGCGCACTGAATATTGATCGGCCCTCTTCCCTTGGATGAGAGGACCAGTCAAATCCTCGTCGGCCGGTTATGGGAGACGGTGGTCTGCAATCCCGGCCGGCGGGCCAAGTCGCGGATACGGCTTCTGCCTGCGCCTACAAACCCAGTTCGCCGGAGATGCCCTGCATGGCCTTGAGGCAGATGTCGATGAACTCCGGGAGCTCAAGCCCCAAGTTCCGGCATTGCTCGATCTCCTCGCGCCGGGCGCCGCGGGCGAACCCCTTCTCCTTGTACCGGTTTTGGACGAAGCCCAGTTCCACGCTCTTGAGTTTCTTGTCCGGGTGCATGAGCGTCGCGGCGATGATCAGCCCCGTCAGGGGGTCGATGGAATAAATGGCCCAGTCCATGGCGCTTTCGCAGTTGACCTTGCCGGCATGGGCTTGAACGGCGTGGATGACCTCGGCGGCGAGGCCCTTTTGTTCCAGAATCTTGACCGTTTCGACCGTGTGGAGCTCGGGGCTCTTTTCGGTCACTTCATAGTCCAGGTCATGCACGAGCCCGGCCAGCCCCCAGGGCTCCGGGTCCTGTCCAAGCCGGGAAGCCATGGCCCGCATGCAGGCTTCAACGGCCAGGCAGTGCTTGACCAGGTTCGGCTTCTTGAGATGCCGTCCCAGCAATTCCAAGGCTTCTTTCCTGTCCATCGGTTTTCTCCCTTCACTCTCCGTCATCATCCTTTACGGACGACCTGAACGTCCAGCCCCGACTCCTCCCTCTCATCCCCCTCGGAAACACGGACCACGACTGTGTAGGCTCCTTCCTCCTCGGGAAACCAGGACCAGGAGTTGCGGGGCGAGGAGGCCTGCACGACCTTCTCTCCCTCCGAAGATTTCAGGACGAATTCATAGCTCGGTTGCCGGAACCCCGTGACGGACGCGGTGAACAAGACCTCCTCGTTCACTCTCAACGGCGAGGGTTTAGAGGCGCTCAGGGCGACCTGGATCTGCTTTCTCAGGAATATCAGCTCCTCTTCACCCCGTCTCTCGCTGTCCGACAGATGGGACAGGATGAAGGGCGGGGCCCAGACGGGATTTGCCCGGAACTCGCCCTCGGCCTGGAAACGGCCCGCTTCCCGGCCGTCACGCGCGTTGAAGCTCGCCAACCGGTCTGCGAGCGAGGCGACCAGGACCTGCTCCCCGGCCGCCGCGGGGTCGAACGCCGTGCGCGAGGAGGTCGTCGCCCACCACAAAATGGAGCCGCCCTTTTTATCCAGGCACATCAGGACACCCTGGGCGGTGAGAAAAAACAGACGCCCGGCGTCTGACAAAGGCCTGGTCGCCGGACGGCCCGTCAGCCGGACCCGCCAGGCCCGGGAGCGCTTCTTCAGGTTGAAACACAGAAATTCATCGCGGTCGGTGCTTAGGTAAATCCTGCTTTTTTCCAGAAGCGGTGGAAGATAGAGCCGGCCTCCGCAGGGCATCCGGCCTCGACTACGGCCGTCCAGGGACAGGAAGTAGATGACACCCTCGTCCCCGCCGCAGAGAATGAAAGGGGTTCCCCGGCCATCCCTCCAAAAAAGCGCCCCTGTCCGGACGGCCTGCCCCGCTCGGAAGCGCCAAATCTCGCCTCCGTCCTCGACCCGAACAGCGATGAGGCTTCCCTGCTCCGTTCCCAGGTAAAGCCTTCCGTCCGACTCGACCAAGGGCCCGGCGGGACTCTCATCGAGCTCTTTCCGCCAGACGAGCCGGCCCTCCCGATCCAGGCAGGAAAGCTCCATCCGATCGTCGACGACATACAGCCGGCCTTGACCCAGGCTCACCGGCTGAGAGACCGGATGCTCAGCTCGGAATTCCCAGGCCGGGGCCTTGCGCTCGACATCCACGGCGTGAACATGTCCAAGGTCCGTGACGAAGAACACTCGCCCGTCGGCATAAGCGACGGGCGGCATGACACGTCCCTCGTATGGAATTCTTATTGTCACGGCCATGGGAAAGACCGGGCCTTTAAGCGGCTCCTGAAGCTTGCCCCGGAAAAGGCTGCAGGCCGAGACCGAGACGGCGGCGGTCAGCGCCGCGGCTCCGAGCCGCGCTATTCCCGTAAAACGCGCCGGTGATTTCATCGCCTGGCCATCATATCAATTTCAGCGAGACCGCTCAATGACCCTCGCGCGTCCCGGAATGGGACCGGAGGGAGGGATGAGGCGCCAGGCGCGGCTCAGCAAGGAAGCGAAGGGTTTCGAAAAAGACAAAACGGCAACAGCAGGGCTTGAGTTTTGGCCGGAACGAGCCTCTGGCCGGATTTAACCAGCGCGAGGGAGGGCGTGAAAAATCCAGTTTTTCCACCGCTTTACACCTGACGGCGATCGTGATAGCATACAAACCTTATCAAAATGGTCAATTACATCCTGCTCTACAAAATCAAGAAAAAGGTCAAAGCTCTCATCAAGGACAAGATCGCCGACGAGGAACTGGCCACGACGCCGAAATCCTGCCTGGACTGCCTGGCCACGGACATCAGCTGGGAAGTCTATTACCTGGTCAGGGACAAAGACAAGGACAAGCCCGAGGGCTGAACACCCCTCAGGAATCCTCCTCGTTT
>CAZFTV010000086.1:1133-1912 GCA_964521765.1 uncultured Eubacteriales bacterium | reverse complement strand
CCCCCCACTCCAGGCGCTTCTTGACGTCGGCTTCCCGGCCCATAGAGCCGGGGATGTAATACCGCCGGCCTCGCAGCCGTTCGGGCATGGTCTCCATGTCGGTCGTGCCCTCGGCGAAATCGTGGGCATAAGCGTATTCCCGGCCGTAGCCGATGTCTTTCATAAGCGACGTAACCGCGTTCCGGATGTGCAGGGGCACGGGCTCGAAAGGACTCTTCTCCACGTCATCCCGCACTCGCTCATAGGCGGCGTAGACTCGGTTGCTCTTGGGCGAGGCGGCCAGGTAGACGACCGCTTCGGCCAGGGCCAGCTCGCCCTCCGGGGACCCGAGGAAATCATAGGCGTCCTTGGCCCACAGCGTGACGGCCAGGGCCTGCGGGTCGGCCAGCCCCACGTCCTCGGTCGCGAAGCGGACGAGCCGGCGGGCGAGGTACAGGGGGTCCTCGCCGGCGTGAAGCATACGGACCAGCCAGTAGAGGGCTGCGTCGGCGTCGCTGTTGCGCAGGCTCTTGTGTAGGGCGGAGATGAGGTTGAAGTGCTCCTCGCCGCTCTTGTCGTAGAGAAGGATGCGCTTCTGGAGCGCTTCCTGGACGTCGGCCGCCGTGATCCTCCCGGATCGAGCCAGGCTGGCGGCGATCTCCAGGGCGTTCAGCGCCCGGCGCGCGTCGCCGTTGGCCGTGTCCGTGATCATCTTCCGGGCTTCCTCCTCCAGCGTCAGGCCCATCCGGCCCAGCCCGCGCTCCTCGTCCCGCAGGGCGTCCTCCAGGACGCGGCTCAGG
>CAZFTV010000086.1:0-1098 GCA_964521765.1 uncultured Eubacteriales bacterium | reverse complement strand
TCATCCGCGACAGAAGGGGGGCGATGACCTCAAAGGACGGGTTCTCCGTGGTCGAGCCGAAGAGGATGATGTCGCCCTTTTCCACGTAAGGCAGGAAGGCCGCCTGCTGGGCTTTGTTGAAGCGGTGGATCTCGTCGATGAAGATCACCAGCGGCCGGCCGAGGAGCTTTTTCTGCTGCTCGGCCTCGGCCATGACCGCCTTGACCTCCTTGATCCCGGAGAGCACGGCGCTGAAGAATACGGTCCCGAGCTCGAAACGCTCGGCCAGCATCGAAGCGAGAGTGGTCTTGCCCGAGCCCGGCGGGCCCCAGAAGATGAGCGACACAAGGCGGCCGGCCTCGATGAGCTCGGAGAGGAGCTTCCCCGGCCCGAGGAGGTGCTCCTGGCCGTAGAAGCGCTCCAGGCTTCGCGGCCGCATCCGCTCGGCCAGGGGCGTGTGCTCGGTCTGGGATTTCATGCGCCCTCGAGCGTCCATTATAGCATGCCCCCTCCCGGACGACCGGAGTTTCCGGGGACAGCCTCAAGATCTCGGCCAAAAACCTGTTGAGCGCCTCCGCGCTGGAGAAGATTGTCTTGAGTTAGACGGCCCGGGGGGGGATTCAGTCGCTTGACGGGTCCGGAAGGTCATGGTAATTTGGACCTGCTATCCGGTCCGAATCCATGGCGCAACCCAGGTCGCAGGAAAAACTCGTCTACAGCCTCGAGGACGTCAGCCGCCTGGCCCAGGTCGATGCCGAGACCGTCGCCGCCTGGGAGAAGGAATTTCCCTTCCTGCGCGCCGGGTCTACCGGCTCGGGGAAGAAAATTTTCCGGCAAAAGGACCTGGCCATCATCCAGAGGCTCAAGGTGCTCCTCGAGAAAAAGGGGCTCACCCTGGCCGGCGCCAAACGAAAAATCGAGGAGGAATTCGGCCTTCGGACTCCAGCGGAGCTCCATCCGGACAAGATCAAGAAAGCCCTGCTCCAAGTCCGGGACGAGCTGCAGGATATGCTCGCCCTCCTGGACAAACCCGTCAAAAAAGGGTAGAATCCCCGTTCAAGGTCCGGGACGTGGCGCAGCCTGGTAGCGCACACGCTTGGGGTGCGTGGGGTCGGCGGT
>CAZFTV010000085.1:7724-7989 GCA_964521765.1 uncultured Eubacteriales bacterium | reverse complement strand
GCTGCAGGACCTGCTCGTCTATGCCGTCAAGGGTCTTTCGATGTACGCGCACCGGGCGCGGGAGCTCGGGGTAAAGGACCGTGAGGTGGACGTGTTCGTGTTGAAGGCGCTGTTCGCCACGCTCACCAATGTGAACTTCGACCCGGATCGGTTTCGAGAGCTGATCTTCCGCGCGTGCGGGCATCGAGAGCGGGTGCGGAAGGCGTACGAGGAGGCGGCGCGGGAGGCGGGGCGGAGCGCGGAGTCGCTGGGGGGCGCGGCGGCG
>CAZFTV010000085.1:4708-7679 GCA_964521765.1 uncultured Eubacteriales bacterium | reverse complement strand
GGGGCGGAAGGAGCGGCTGGGCGAGGATGTGACCGGCCTGGAAGAGCTGCTGACGTACGGGCTGAAGGGGATGGCGTCGTATGCCTATCACGCGCAGCTGCTCGGGTTCGAGGACGAGGGCGTGTACGCGTTCTTCCACGAGGCGCTGGACTACCTGACGCGAGAGGATGCTCACACGGCGGAGGACTTGCTGGGCTGGGCGCTGCGGTGCGGGGAGGTGAACCTGCGCGTGATGGAACTGCTGGACGCGGCGCACACGGCGAACTTCGGCGATCCGGAACCGACTCAGGTGCGCATCGAGCCGGTGAAGGGCAAGGCTATCCTGGTCTCCGGGCACGACTTGATGGACTTGAAGGAGCTCCTGGAGCAGACGAAGGGGAAGGGCGTCAAGGTCTACACGCATGGAGAGATGCTGCCGGCGCACGCCTACCCGGGGCTGAAGAAGTACAAGCACCTCGTGGGAAATTACGGGGGGGCTTGGCAGCAGCAGCGGGAGGAGTTCGAGGCCTTTCCCGGGGCGATCTTGATGACGACGAACTGTATTCAGAAGCCGAAGGAGAGCTATCAGGGGCGCATCGAGGGCTCGATCGCCATCCTCCACGTCTATCCCGGCACCCCCCTGGAGCGGACGGCGCGGGAGGCGGGCGTCCTGCCCGCCGGATTCTCCTGGACAAAAAGAGATTTTTCCCGGATAATCACCCTGCCCATGGCCCAAGGCGAAGTCCCGCTCTTCGTTGACCGCCTGACCTGGCGGCAGATATCCGAGCTCGTCTTCCGCTGGTCGTTCTCCGCCGGCAAGAAACCCTCGGTCCTGCGCCGCCTTCCCCAGATCCTCGGGCACATCCGGTCTTTCGGCGATGTCCGGCGCTATGCCGTCATGGGCTGGGTTTATTTCCGGCTGAAACTCGGCCGGCTGTACCGGAAAATCCGCGCGAACTGAAGGAGGCAACTATGTCGTTTTACCTGTTCATCATCCTCGGCTATCTCCTTGTGCTCACCGCCTTCAACTTCCTCAGGGCGCGACGCATCAAAAACCAGGAGGATTTCATGGTCGCCGGGCGGAAGCTCAGCCTGACGGTCATGGTTTTCACCCTGATTTGCACCTGGATCGGCTCGGGGACGTTCATCGCCGGCGCCGAATACGCGGCCAAGGCCGGCTGGTCGTCCCTGTGGCTCCCGGCCGGCGCCTGGGTCGGGATCGCCGTGATTTATTTTCTGGCGGCCAAAATCCGGACCTTCGGCCAGTACACCGTGGGCGACATCCTCGAGGTCCGCTACGGCAAGTTCGCCCGTCTCTTCGGCGCCGTGGCCCTGATCATCGCTTTCACCACGATCGTCTCCTACCAGTTCCGGGCCGGGGGCTACATCCTCAACATCGTCACCAACGGCGGCCTATCGGTCGAGGTGGGTCAGGCGCTCGCCGCCTTGTTCGTCATCCTCTTCACCGCCCTGGGCGGCATGGTGGCCGTGGCCCACACCGACCTGCCGAACGGCATCATCATCATCCTGGCCTGCTGCGTCGCCCTGCCGCTTATCGTCCTCTTCGCCGGGGGACTGCCGGCCGCCGGCGCGGCTCTTCCGGCCCAGCACTTCGCCGTCTTCTCCTCCGATTTCGGGCAATATCCTTTCCTCAAAGCCCTAAGCTACTTCCTGGCGACGATGATGCTTCTCCTGGGCGTGCAGTCCATGTACCAGAAATTCTACTCGGCCAAAACGCCGCGCGAGGCCAAGCGGGCCGTCGGCGTTTGGATCGTGGGGACGATCGTGGTGGAGACGCTCGTGGTGGCCATCGCCATCTACTCCGCGACGGCCCATTGGAAAGACCTCAAGGCTTTCGAAATCGCGGGGCGCGTCAAGAACGAGGTGGCGGCCGGGATGCTGCCGGCGACGGACGCCCTGCCCCGCTCCCTGGCCTTGGCGCGGGAGCTCGAAGACGCGAGGAGCGTCAAGCCCGGCCAGACGGAAGGGCTCCGGACAGAGCTCGAAAAAGCGTTCGGCGCGACCGGGACGGCCGAACAAGTGGCCGGCGTCCGCGCCGGCATCGACCCGGCTTCGGTGGTCCTCCAGGCTGCCCGGGACATCGGCACCATGGGCGTCGTGGGGCTCCTGGCCGGGCTCCTGCTTCTCGGCGCGGCCTGCGCCGTGGTCCTGTCCACGGGCATGAACTACCTCCTCTCCCCCTCGACCAATATCATGCGCGACATCTACCAGCGGTTCTTGAAATCCGACGCCGACCAGAAGAAGCTCGTCGCCCTGCAGAAGGTGTTCATCGTCATCCTGGGAACTTGCGCTTTCCTCATGATCTTCGTTCCCACCGTGCTTCATTCCCGCATCTCCGTGCTTCGCTACGCTTACTTCGCCTACACGATGTACGGCGTGTCCATTACGCCGGCGCTGCTTGCGGCGCTGACCTGGAAGAGGGCCACGCGGACGGGCGGGCTGCTGTCCATCATCTCCGGCGCGCTCATGGCCGTCGTTTTCGAGCTCGTCATTCCCAACGCCTTTCCCGCAGTCCTCAGGCAGGGCGACCCGTGGGGCATTCCGAGCATTTACCCCGCCCTGGCCGTCTCGCTTCTCGCTCTCTTCATCGGCAGCCTCCTCACCCCGAAACCGAAGCCCGAGGACCTGGTCAAGCTTTTCCCGGTCAAAACATAGAGACGCCGGCCGCGGGCGGGGCCGCCGCAGGCCGGCCGACGGAGATATGAGTCATGTCCAAGCCGTCGGGAGTCGTTTGCGACCGCCGCTTCCTGGAGCACAACATGGGCTCCGGCCATGTCGAGAACCCCCTGCGCCTCGAAGCCATCATCAGAATGCTCGAGGAAGACAGGCCGTCGAACCTCGAGGACATTCCGGCCCGGCCGGCGAGCGCCGAGGAGCTGGGGCTCATCCATGCTCCGGATTACATCGAATTCGTCAGGCGGACATCGGGCCGGAAGCGCCCGTGGGTGTTCGTGTTGCCCGTGGGCGGGAT
>CAZFTV010000085.1:4431-4649 GCA_964521765.1 uncultured Eubacteriales bacterium | reverse complement strand
CGCCGTCCTGCGAGGAGACGTCCGCAACGCCTTCGCCCTGGTCCGTCCCCCCGGCCACCATGCCGAGGCCGACCGGGCCATGGGTTTTTGCATCTTCAACAACGTGGCCCTGGCCGCCGAGCACCTCGCCCGCCGCCGGGGGGTCGGGCGCATCCTGATCGTCGACTGGGACCTTCACCACGGCAACGGCACCCAACACGCCTTCTACGACCGGGGAG
>CAZFTV010000085.1:0-4404 GCA_964521765.1 uncultured Eubacteriales bacterium | reverse complement strand
ACCCACCAGTTCCCCCATTATCCCGGCACAGGCCACTGGACGGAAACGGGAAGCGGCCGGGGATCAGGCACAACGGTCAATATTCCCCTCTCGCCCGGCAAGACCGACGGCGATTTCCTGTACATCTACCGCTCGATCCTCGGCTCGATAGCCGGCCAGTTCCGGCCGGAGTTCATCCTGGTTTCGGCCGGGTTCGACATCTACGGCGGCGACCCCCTGGGAGGGATGGACTTGACCGCCGAGGGATTCGGCGCGCTGGCCGCGGAGATCTTGTCCATGGCGGAAAAGCACTGCCATGGCCGCGCTCTTTTCGCTCTCGAGGGGGGATACAACCTGGCCGGCCTCAGGGAGGGCGTAAAACAGGTTTTGCTCCAGATGAACGGAACGGCTCCCCCTCCCTCCATTCAAGCCGATGCCGGTCCCGTCACCCTGAAAGAATTGGCCCCCGCGGTCGCTCATTTGAGCGGCTTCTGGAAGCTTAACATCGGTGTCTGATACCAGGCCAGGCGTCATCAAATGAGGACAAACAAGGGGCCGGTTTCAGAGGAAAAACAGGATAATGCGCTGGCATGAAATTTGCTCTAAAATAAGGGTGGAAGGAGAAAGAGCCATGAAGAAACTAACGATATTGGCAGCTCTCTTGGCCCTGGCGGCGGTTCCCGTGCTGGCCCAGGACGAGGTCACATACACCAACGACTCGGTCGCGAGGCTGAGCCATATCATCGGCACCGCCTACCTCCAGAGGGCGGCGGACCTGGGCTATGAGGAATGCCAGCTCAACATGCCCGTTTCCTCCGGCGACCGCCTGGGCACGACGGACGGACGCGTAGAGCTGGCCCTCGGCCGGCGGAACTTCGTCCGTCTCGATGCGGACACCAAGGTCGATTTCCTGAGCTTCCCCGACAAGAGGTCGGATATCACCCGGATCAAAGTCTGGGCGGGCAGCGTCTACATCTCGCTCAACTCCCTTCTGCGGGAAAAAGCTTTTGAGGTCCACTCCGCCGACGCCTCGGTCTATTTTCTGGAGAAAGGACTTGTTCGGCTGGATGTCCTGGAGAACGATAAAACCGACATCCTGGTCATTGAGGGGACCGTGGAAATCGCCGGCGGAGAGGGGTCGAACATCCTCGGCGCCGGCCAGAAGATCGAGATTGCAGGCGGCAGATTCCTGTCGCGTCCGGGACGGTTTTATGCCTCGGCCGGGGACGGATTCGACGAATGGAACAACGAGCGCGACGCTCTCTTCGCCGAGAAAATGGCCGGCCGCTACCTGCCGGAGGAACTCTGGGAATACGAGCCCGAACTCGACACCTACGGCGAATGGATGTTCAGGGCTCCTTACGGCTATGTCTGGATTCCCCGCGGGATGGGCTCCGGTTGGCGGCCCTACTATTACGGCCGCTGGACCTGGATCCCGTTCTGCGGCTGGACCTGGGTCAGCTACGACCCCTGGGGCTGGGCGCCTTTTCACTACGGGCGCTGGCATTGGGACCCGATTTTCGGCTGGTACTGGATTCCGACCGGAATCTGGGGCCCCGCCTGGGTGAGCTGGTGGTGGGGCTATGACTATTACGGTTGGGCGCCGCTGAGCTGGTACGGTTACCCGGGAGTCATCATCAACAACCGCTACTATGACCGCTATCGAGGGAATTACCCCTCGAATTCCAGGGCTATGACCGTCGTCCGCAAAAACCAGCTCAAGGCCCCCGACGTATCCCGAGCGGCCGTCCTGAACGAAAACCTCAAGGGCCTAGACGCAATCACCATGAGCACGGACCTCCGCAAAGCCGCCCGGCCCGACTCCGTGAGGGGCGTGGCCGTTGAAAAGGTCGAGGGAGGCCGGGTTTTCCTCCGCAGCCGGGATGTGCCGGCCGCCGAGGAGCGGGTCATCAGGGACCGCACCTCGAGGACGGGGACCGACGCCGAGAGGGGCTCGGTCATCCGCGGCCGCGACGAGGGCGTCTCCCGGACCGGTGAGAAGTCGGGGACTTCAACCCGGGAATCATCCGCTGAAAAATCATCGCCCCGCGTCTCCGAGAGGCCCTCGAGGAACGAGCCGCCGGCCAAGAGCACAAAAGAAGACACCTCGTCCGGCGCGTCGAGCGAAAGGAAGATCCGCAAAAAGGACGACGAAGCTGAAAACCGGAGCTCCTCTCTCCAGAGCAGCTCTTACGGCTATCCTTCTTCCGCCGAGACCGGCCGGAGTCGGCCCGAGGGACGGTCTTCTTCCTGGAGTTCCAGTCCCTCGGTCGGAAAGATCTACGACCGCATCATCAGCCGGAGCTCATCCTCCTCATCCTCATCCGGCACAAGCTCAAGGTCCATGTCCGGCTCAAGAAGCAGCGGCTCCTCTTCGGGAGCCAGGAGCAGAGCCTCCTCCCGCTCAAGCTCCTCCGGCGGTTCGAGCCGTTCTTCCTCGGGCGCCCACAAGAAAAACTAGGCCGAATCCTAAGACGAAAAAAACTCCCGGGAGAAATCCCGGGAGTTTTTTTTAGTTGTCCCGCTCCTCCTTGGCCTTGTTCGTGCCGTAATAGTCAAGGGTCATCATGTGGTCTTCCATCGTGCAGAAGCGCGTCGGGCCGGTGCCGGCCAGGAAGGCCTCCCGGAATGGCCAGAGACAGGCGGGCGTGGCCAGGTAGCCCGTTTTCCGGTCGATATCGATGAAGACGATATTGGGCGGAACATTGAACTCCTCGCGGCGAGGCGCGACGCCCTCAGCGGCAGCCTTGGCTTTTTCGGCTTCGATGAACATCTTGAAAAAATCGTTCCAGATGGGCTGGGCGGCCACGGCCCCCGAATGGCGCGGGGCGATCTCTTTCTTCGTGTCCCGGCCCACCCATACGCCTGCGCAGAGCGAGGGGGAGAAGCCTATCATCCAAGCGTCCGAGTAATCATCCGTCGTCCCAGTCTTGCCCGCCAGAGGCTTGTCCCTGGTCAGGGCGGTCGCGGTCCACCCCGTCCCGCCCGGGCCCATGACCCCCTGCATGATATAGGTCGTCAGGAAGGCGGTCTGGGGCGGGATGACTTCTTCGGCTTCGACCTTGGTTTCCTCCAGGAGGGCGCCTGTTTTGTCCTCGATCCGGGCTATAAAATACGGCTTGACCCTGACTCCCTTGTTGGGAAAGACGGTGTAGGCCGAGACGAGTTCGAGGATCGTGACTTCGAACGTCCCCAGGGACAGCGAAATATACGGATAGACGGTCGACGTCAGCCCGAACTTCCGGCAGTAATTCACGCCCGTCTGGGGCGAAATGGACTCCAGGATTTTAGCCGTAACCACGTTGCGGGATTCCTCCAGGCCCTTGCGCAGAGTCACCGCGCCCTTGTACATCAGGTCGTAGTTGGGCGGCGTCCAGGCCTGGCCCGACCACTTGTCCATGAAGCTCGTGGGCTCGTCGATGAGCTGCGTGGCGACCGTGAAGCCGTTCTCCAGAGCGGCGGTGTAGAGGAGAGGCTTGATGGCCGATCCCGCTTGACGCAGGGCCTGTGTGGCCCGGTTGAATTCGGATTTCCTGAACGAATGCCCCCCGACCATGGCCTTGATCTGGCCCGTCTGGGGAACGATGGCCAGGAAGCCCGCCTCGACCTCTGGCTCCTGCTCGAGCGAGACCTCGAGCTCTTTCTTCTCCTCATCCACGGATTTCACGGCGACCTGGATGATGTCCCCCGGCTTGAGGATCTGGTCGAGACTCCTGGCCCGGGTCCAACCGATATCCTTGCCGGTCAGGCGGCCCTTATACTTCTTGACCCGGACTCGGGCTTCGGCCTTCTCGACGGCCAGGACCACCGCTTCCTCCACCTTTCCGGGCTCGATCAGGGAGGACGTCCAGGCTTCCAGCCAGGTCTCCTCGACGTCGCGCTGCTCCTCGAGAAGATTTCGCTTGTCCTTCCGCCAGCCCAGCTTCTTGTCGATAGCCCGCAGCTGACGGTCCACGGCCGCCTCGGCGAAGGCCTGCATCTCGGCGTTGAAGGTGGTGGTGATCTTGAGCCCCTGCCTGTAGAGCGCTTCGTAGCCATAGGTTTTTTCCACGTAGCGGCGGACTTCCTCGAAGAAATATGCCCCGAAGTCCGAGGACGTGCGCCTCAGGGGAAGGACGGCCAGGGGAGTCTTCATGGCTTCCCCGGCCTGGGCCGCGGCGATGTCGCCCCGATCCATCATGCGCTTCAGGACATGGTTGCGCCGCTGGAGCATTAGCTGGGGGGCGTTGTAGGGGGAATAGATCGACGGCCCCCGGAAGATGCCGGCCAGCATGGCCGCCTCCTCGAGAGTCACGTCGGAGACGCTCTTGCCGAAGAAAAGATGAGAGGCGGTCTCGACGCCGTAAACCCCGTGTCCGAAATAGAACTGGTTGCAGTACATCTCCAGAATTTTCTTCTTCGAGTACCGGCGCTCGATCCTCATCG
>CAZFTV010000084.1:7902-8132 GCA_964521765.1 uncultured Eubacteriales bacterium | reverse complement strand
CATGGGCCTCGTCTCCACGGCCAAGGTCATGGTCCTCTCGATCGCCCTGATCGCCATCCTCATCGCCATGCTGGGAGTGGTCAACACCATCCTCATGTCGGTCATCGAGCGCACACAGGAGATCGGCATCATCAAGAGCATGGGGGCCATGCCCAGGGACGTGTTCCGCATGATCTGGACCGAGACGGTCGTGCTCTGTCTCCTGGGCGGAGCGCTGGGGGTCGGCCTTT
>CAZFTV010000084.1:3749-7785 GCA_964521765.1 uncultured Eubacteriales bacterium | reverse complement strand
GGCCGTCAGCATGGGCGTCGGCTTGGTGAGCGGCGTCTATCCGGCCTGGCGGGCAGCGCGGGTCCGGCCGCTCGAATCCATCCGCAGCGAGGGGGACTGAGATGACACGCCGAACGCGTCAAACCGAAGTCGTCCTGGAAGCCGGGAATCTGAAGAAGATCTACCGCCGGGGGAACGAGGAGGTGGCGGCCGTCGACGGGATCTCCCTCGACGTCCGCCGCGGGGAGTTCCTGGCCTTCGTCGGACCGTCGGGGTCGGGCAAGACGACTCTCATCAACCTCCTGGGATGCCTCGACCAGCCGACGTCGGGAAGTCTGACGGTCGGGGACCGGCCGGTTTTCGACGGCCGGAAAGGGCTCTCCGAGGGGGAGCTGACCCGCGTCCGCCGGCGGGTGTTCGGGTATGTCTTCCAGAAGTTCTACCTGGTCCCGACCCTGACCGTGTATGAGAACGTGCTGCTGCCCTTCGCGTTCTTCAAGAAGCCGGAAGCGGCCGAGGACCCCCTGCGCCTCCTGGAATTCCTCGGGCTGGAAAAAAGGATCCGTCACCGGCCCGCGGAGCTCTCGGGCGGAGAGATGCAGCGCGGGGCCATCGCCCGGGCGCTGGTCAACAAGCCGGAGATCCTCCTGGCGGACGAGCCCACGGGCAACCTCGACTCGAAGCGCAGCCGGGAGATCGGCCAGGTCCTCCGGGAGCTGAACCGGAAGGAAGGCCTGACCATCCTCCTCGTGACGCACAACAGGGACCTGGCCCGCATCGCCCATCGGACCGTCACCCTGGTCGACGGGAAAATTTCCTAGGGGATAGGGGACGAAGAAGTCCTCCCGTCCGCGCCGTCCGGTCAATTCATTCGGGGCCGGAAAAGATAGATCGCCAGCCTGTTGGCTTCCAAGGACAGGTCCGTCCGAACCAGGTCGAAACCCGCCGCCCTCATCTGTGATTCGACTGTTTCCGGCGGCGTGCCCCCCCGCCTGTCTGCGGTCGGGATCCATTCGGCGATGGCTAGCGTGCCGCCGGGCTTCAGGGCGGGCCGGGCGTTGCGCATCAGGGCCGTCGGGTCGTCAAAATGATGATAGGAGGAGATGACAAAAATCAGGTCCAGCTCTCCGGTCGGCAGTCTCGGGTTTGTGACGTCTCCCAAAATCGTTTCGACGTTTCTGAGCTTCCAGCGCTCACAACGACGCTTTAAATGGTCCAATGCCGCGGCGTCGATGTCTTCAGCATAGACCTTACCGGACTCTCCCACCCTGACGGCGAACTGCACGACGAATCGTCCCCGCCCCGCTCCGATCTCCGCCGCGACCATCCCCGGCTTGAGGCCGATGATGTCCATAACTTTCCCGGGCGGCTGAAGACCGTTGAGCCGGGCTTCGTTGGCGTCCTCCGGGGCGAGGACCCCCCGCTGAGGATCCTGGGGCCGGCAGAGAGAAGCCGACGCGGCGAGAAGCAGGGCCAGGCAGGCCGCGGCGGCCGGTCGTAGGATCGTCTTCACCATGAATGACCTCCCCTCGGGCGTCGCCCGTTTCCGGTCCCGGTCAGGCAGAAGCGCCGCTCTCGTCCGGAAAGCAAGCGTCGTCCCCGTCTTCCACCAACCATAATACTGCGCTTTGCTCCGATCCGTTGCCCGGCGGGAGGCGTAGGGACCGGCCCGGGTTTTGAAAGATCGCGGGAGACGTTGATTTTTCGGCGCACATCGAAGATAGTAAAAGCCGATCGCTCACCGATCCATGAGTGGAGCATCCGGGAGTCAAACCATGAACACCCACTTCTCCTGCGTTCGGCCGGTCCTCCTTCTGTGCCTGCCGATATTGATGTTGGCGGGCGACGCCGTCGAGGCCCCTCCGCCGGCCCAGAAAGCCGAGCCCCAGTCCTGCACGGTCATCGGCGCCGGACGCTTGGCCACGGCGGACGGCTCGGTCATCACCTCGCATACGGACTGCTCGAGCGAGTGCCGCGTCCATGTCGTCCCCGGCCGCTCGTTTCCCAAGGGCACCCTGGCGCCCGTCCACTGGGGCATGGTTTATTTCGGCCGAGAGGACGACCGCCGCAGCCTGCCGCTCGGGAATTACGGCAAGGTCATCGGCCACATCCCCCAGGTCGAGCGGAGCTACGGCTATTTTCACACCGGCTATTCCCAGATGAATGAGCACCAGCTGGCGATCGGCGAGAGTACCTGCTCACAACGGCCGGAGCTCGACGTGGCCTTCGTCGAGGGCGTGACGCGGCAGATCATGACCGTTGAGCAGGCCCAGGTCTTCGCCTTGCAGCGCTGCCGGACGGCACGGAAGGCCGTGCTCCTCATCGCCGGCCTCATGGAGCGGTACGGCTTCCTCCCCTCGGCCGGCGGAGCCGAGGCGCTTTGCATAGGCGACCCGCGGGAGTTGTGGGTCATGGAGATCTTCAGCGTCGGGCCGGAGTGGGCGCCCGAGAGCGGGAAGCCCGGCGCCATCTGGGCCGCGCGCCGCGTGCCGGACGACCATGTCGTCGTGATTCCCAATTACGTCCGGATCCGCGAAATCAACCTCGACGATCCCGACTTCCTGGCCTCGCCGAATTACAAGCAGGAAGCCGTGGACCGCGGCTGGTACGACCCCAAGAGCGGCCGGCCTTTTATCTGGCAGGAGGCCTACGCCCCGCCGATCTCAGAGGGCAGCTTGAGCCGCCTGTGGCTCATCTACAGCACGATTGCGCCCGGGCTTAAAAACTGGCCGGAACGAAGACGTCAGAGTCCGGCCGGACCGAGGACGCTCTACAGCCAGGAGATCGAGGGAGCGGCGTTCTATTCCTTCTCCGTCAAGCCCGAAAAGAAACTCTCGGTTCGAGACATCATCGCCTTCCAGCGGTCCCTGTTCGAAGATACGATCTATGACATGACCTGGGACCCGGCTTGGATGGTCTCGGGCGGCGGCGGCCGCGTGGAAAAAAGTCCCATGGCCAGCCCGTTCATTCCCGGTGAGCTCGAAGCCGTGCTCCGCATCCGCCATCATCGGACGATCGCCTCGCAGGGCTACGGCATGGTGGCTCAGCTTCGTTCCTGGCTTCCCGACGAAGTCGGCGGGGTGTACTGGTTCTACGTGGACAATCCCTTCGTCAGCGCCTACGTGCCCATCTACGCCGCCGTGACCGACGTCTCGCCCTTGTACAAGAATTATGACTTCGAGCGCTTTAGCGAAGACTCGGCCCGTTGGGCCGTGGATGTTGTCGAAAAACTCATGCTCCTGCGCTGGCAGCCAGCCGTCGCCGACCTGCGCGCGGCGCGCGACCCGCTGGAGGAAAGCTTCTTCAGCGGACAGGAGGAAACGGAAAAGAAGGCCCAGGAGATGCTGAAGAAAAATCCGTCTTCGGCCAGGAAATTCCTGACCGGCCTGACGATCGGCCGCATGGAGCAGGTCGTCAAGATGTATCGTTCCCTCCGCGCAACGCTTCTTGCCAAATACTCGGGCGATTCCTACTAATAATTAATTGGTTCTCTTCCATCTTCAGTGGGTTGACGCATTTGGGAGGGAGACCGGTCTGAAGCATTATTCCAGTGCCGAGGGTGTCTTTTTTGGAGTGCGGCGACGCGTCGCCGCTTTCAAAGCGGCCTCATGAGGCCGCACTCCAAAAAAAATCCGCCTTGCTGCCGGATGGAAGCGGTGACCACTGTGAGCTGACGCGCTAGAGAGGGAGACAGGCCTCCCCACACAAAATGGAAGAGTACCAATTAATTAAATTGGTGACGGAGAAATATTTTCCTAATTTGCGCCCCCCTCCTATTTGCGAAACAGGGTAATTATATCTTTGTCGCCAAATAAGGAATCGTCTGGGGGCCTTCGGGGAGAACACAAATAGAGGCGTCCGGGCCGTATTCGTGAAGAAGCTCATCCACGGTCTCCTCGATGCGGCGGCAGGGCAGGAGGAGCGCGGCTCGGACCTCATCATCTTTTAGCCCTTCGGATTTTACATAAACATCCGCCCGGAGCTGGATGAGCGCCTGGATCTGCGCCTGCCACTGGTCCTGCTCCAGGAAGCCGGGCGCGCAAATCCGGTCCAGGAC
>CAZFTV010000084.1:3358-3730 GCA_964521765.1 uncultured Eubacteriales bacterium | reverse complement strand
GCTCCGGGCCGAGCGCAGCAAGCGTCCGTAATCGCCGTGCTCTGGGATGCCGTCCCAGCAGCTTGCAGCGATGATGATCGCCCCGCCCGGCCGGACGACCTGGGCCGCGGCGCTCATCCCCTTGACCGACTGGTAGAGGTTCAAGTCGAGAGGATAGCCGGAGTTCGTGGTGATGACGATGTCGAACCGCCGCGAAACGGGAACCATGGCCGAGCTCTTGACGAAGGCGCATCCTGCCTCATGGGCCATATCGAGATCGCCGGCAAAAACGCCCGTCACGGCCTTGTCGCGGTTGAGGGCGACATTGACCAAGAAGAACCGGCCGGCGCGGCCGGCGACATCGCGGATCTCCTCCCAGACAGGCTTCCCGCG
>CAZFTV010000084.1:388-3265 GCA_964521765.1 uncultured Eubacteriales bacterium | reverse complement strand
CCCGCCATGCCGGGCATGATGGCCTTTCCCCCGCCTGAAAACCCGGCGAAAAGATGGGGCTCGATGAAGCCGGTCAGGATTTTCAGGTCGCAGCCCATAAGCTCGGCGTTGAGCTTGATCTCGTGCCCCCGGGATGTCTGGCCCAGAGAAACCTGGGTCTCCGCCGAGAAGGCATCGTTCTGGACGATGCGGCAGCGCCCGAAGATGTCATCCCCCAGCATGACCCGCAGCTCGGCCTCGGTGTTGGGGCGATGGGTCCCCAGGGCGTTGAAGAGCGTAACCTCGACCCCCGGGATTCCGTCGAGCTCGCCGAGGACGGCCTCGAGCATCAGGGGATTGGGCGCCGGCCGGGTAATGTCGCTGAAAACGACGCCCACCCTCATCCCCGGCGACACGACCTGTCGCAGAGGCTCCAACCCGAGCGGCGCGCTGAGCGCCTCCCGCAGGGCGGCGGCGGGATCCGGCAAGCCCGGGACATAGACAGGTTCGACCACAGTCACATCGAGCGAATCCGACAACTCGAGCGGCAGGCCGTTTTTTCCATATGCCAGCTTTATAGACGTCATGATCACGAATCCGCTCAATTATAGCTAAAAAACAGAAGAGAATGCGCTATGGGCTATCTCGATGAAAGCAACCGCTCAACTGCAGAGGGGGGCCCGCTTCGCGATATTCCAAGGCTCAATATCCCAGACCCATGGCCGGCTCCGGGCGAGAGACTCCCTCTTGATGAGCGGAAAGTAGAGACGCGACTCCGTCCGGTTCACGTGGTAAAAGAGACGGACGGTTCGTACAAGATCGTTTTATGGAGCAGGGTTTGCGATGGAAAACAACTGCGTCAAAGGGAGGCGCGAGAGACAATCCGCGATGCGGCGGGAGGCGCGGCCGTCGCCGTAGGGGTTGGCCGCCTTGCGCATGCGGTCACGGGCGCGCCGGTCTAGAAGCAGCCGGCCGGTCTCGCGGACGATGGCCCCGGCGTCCATGCCCACGACTTTGGCCACGCCGGCGGCCACGCCCTCCGGCCTCTCCGTCACCTCGCGGAGGACGAGGACGGGCACGCGGAACGAGGGCGCTTCCTCCTGGACCCCGCCCGAGTCGGTCAGGACAAGATGGGCGCGCTTCAGGAGGCTGAGGAAAGCGAAGTAGTCGAGCGGCCGAGTGAGAACGATCCTCTCAACCCCGTCCAGTCGTTCATGAACCCGTCGGCGGACGTTGGGGTTGGGATGGACGGGATAGACGAGGAGCGCGTCGGGATGGTTTTGGGCGATCGCCCGCAGGGCGCCGCAGATTTGGAGCAGCGGCCGGCCGAAGCTCTCCCGGCGGTGCACGGTGACGAGAATGAGCTTCGGTTTTCCCGCCAGCGCCTGTTCGACACTGGGGGGAATAGCGGCGGACACGTTCTTCGCCGCCCAGCGGACGGCATCCACGACCGTGTTCCCCGTGACGAGGACGCGGCCGCGGGGAACGCCTTGCCGCAGGAGATTGGCCGCCGCTCCCCTCGTGGGCGCGAAATGATGCGACGCGACCTGGGTGATGATCCGCCTGTTCACTTCCTCGGGAAAGGGACGGTAAACGTCGTCGGTTCTAAGCCCGGCCTCGACATGGACGACCGGGATCCTGCGGTAGAACGCGGACAGGCCGCAGGCCATGGCCGTCGTCGTGTCGCCCTGGACCATGACCAGGTCGGGCCGCGTTTTTTCAAGAAGAGCCGAAAAACGCCTCAGGACGCGGCCGGTCAGCACCTCCAGGCTTTGATTCGCCTGCATGACCCGGAGCTCATGATCGGGCTCGAGCCCGAAAGCTCTTAGCATCTGCCTCAACAGAAAGCCGTGCTGGCCGGTTGAGACAAGAATCGGACGGAAACGACCCGGCCGGCGCCGCATCTCCATGATGACCGGCGCCAGCTTGATGACCTCCGGTCGGGTGCCCAGGGCGACGAGGACTTTCATTTTTCGCATTCTATCATAGAGCCGTCCTCCCCGACAGCCGGCGAGCCTCACTCCAAAAACGACTATGCGCGCTTTGCTTGCGGATTCGCGCCAACATGGCCTTAGAGGACGGCTGGCTCCTGTCATTCGGGCATCAATTCTTCCAAGAGCAAAGAGTAGCGGCTAAAACAGCCTTTGGGCCTCTAGGTCCACGGAGGCCCAAAACTTCGATGGTGACGGCAGAGAGACACTTTCGGGCGACCATTTGTCACGCAACCGGATTCAGCAGATCAAGACCGCTGTTTAGGAACGAGGGTGTCTTTTTGGAGTGCGGCGACGCGTCGCCGCTTTTAAAGCGGCCTCATGAGGCCGCACTCCAAAATAATCCGCTCTCGCCGAGAGCCGCGGATGACGCGCCGAACCCTCGTTTCAGGCGCTTTGCCTCCGGGGGATCGGAGCATGTGCGTTGAGTATTAAGTGATGAGGGGCAACAGGTTACGGGGACCGCGGGACGGGGAAAAGCCTCGGACGGGCAAATTCCTTGTCCGAAACCGGGATTCATAGGAAAATAAAGAGCAAGACCTCATGTCGGCAGCCGCGCAGCGACTCAATTTAAGAACGATGCGATATCGCTCTATTCTCACCGCCTGCTTGCTGGCGGCGGCTGCGGCTGTGGGCACGGCTGTGGGCACGGCTGCGGACACGGCTGCGGACACGGGGGGTTTGTGCCGTGGGTACGCATCATCTTCTGATGAAGCTTCGGCGGCCAGTGCCGTTCTGGCCTCCGATCGCGGGCGGATAAGTCCGCGCTAGATAGCCGGCAGCCACGGCCGAAGGGCGTGGCTACGGTTCCGCTGGAATAGGGCAGAACACGCACCCGCCCGATTCTCGGACAAGGGGGAGGGGGAAATTGTTTTTTTGTCCACCCCCACCCTTACCCTCCCCCATC
>CAZFTV010000084.1:0-341 GCA_964521765.1 uncultured Eubacteriales bacterium | reverse complement strand
GGGCGGGTATTCATTGGGTCCGGTTTTCTTGCCCGTTAGAACACAAGCTTGCCTACACTATGCTCCAGCACCCGAAATTCAAGCCTCATCTTCACGTCGAGATTGTGGAGGGCCAGGGACTCTTCCTGCTGTCCGAGTTCCAGCAAACGGTGCTGCAAGGGCGATTGTATGAGCTCGTAGCGCCTTGGCTGGACGGCCGGCCGGTGGAGGCGGTGTGCGAGCAGCTCTCGGGTCAGGTCTCCCCGGCTCAAGTCTTCTACACCGTGAAGAAGCTGGACCAGAGGGGCTGTCTCTGCGAGAGCCAGGATGCACTGCCCCCTGAGGAAGCGTCTCTGTGGACC
>CAZFTV010000083.1:1638-8302 GCA_964521765.1 uncultured Eubacteriales bacterium | reverse complement strand
CCCCCGCCCGGGCGGCGGAAGCATCGGGCATTTGAGAAAAACTTCGGTCGCGCCCCAGCTTCCCCCGCCCAAGTCTGCGTCGCGGAAGTGGAGAACCCCCGGGTTCTTCTTGAGAAGGCCGTGAACGATGCATTTGAGCGTGCCCGTTCCCTTGCCGTGGATAAGGCGGACATGAGCTATGCCCCGGCGCGCGCATTCCTCGAGGTACTCCTGGACCAGATCCTTGACCTCCCTAGGGTTGAAAGCGTGCAGGTCGAGGACTCCGTCAATGGGAATCTCAAGAGGCCGGTCTGCGGTCATACGAGCCAGGATACGCGTGTTGGTCCTCAAGTCAAGCCCCGTCGACGCGGGGGAATGATTTCTCCGGGAAAACCGGCGGACCCGTCCCTCCGAGACAGCCCGGGGAGGCTCGGCGGGCGATCAGGAAAACCTTGATCATTAAAGCATATTTTAATAGCTTAGGAATGCGCCTCGACGCATAAAAGGAGGAGAAATGAGCAAGGAGACATCGCGAAGAGAATTCCTCAAGGCCGGTCTGGCGGCAGGGGCGGCGACCGTCATCCAAGGACGGGCGACGCTGGGGGCCGGGCTCCCTTCCGCGCAGCAAGCCGCCTCCGGCGGCCGTTCTCCGTGCGTCGTGGCCAGCAGCAACGGCCTCCGCGCTACGGCCAAGGCCATGAGTCTCCTGCGCCAGGGAGTCGACCCGCTGGATGCGGTCATTGCCGGGGTGAACCTTGTTGAGGATGACCCCGGCGACATGTCGGTCGGTTTTGGAGGTTTGCCCAACGAAGATGGAGTTGTGGAGCTCGACGCCTCGGTCATGCACGGGGCGACGCATCGCGCCGGCGCCGTAGCCGGCCTGCGCAACATCAAGAATCCTTCGCGCGTGGCCAAGCTCGTCATGGAGCGGACGGATCATGTGCTGCTCGTGGGGGAGGGGGCCCTGAGATTTGCGCGCGCCCATGGCTTTCAGGAGGAGAACCTGCTCACCGAAGAGTCGCGGCGGATCTGGCTGGAATGGAAAGAGAAGCTCTCGGACCGGGATAAATGGTTCCCGCCCGAAGAGAAGAAAAAAGACCTGTCAGCGGCGCTGTTGCGGGCCGTGGAGACCTACGGCACGATCAATTGCCTGGCCCTGGACGCCAAGCGCGACCTGGCGGGCGTAACCACGACCTCGGGGCTGGCTTTTAAAATCCCGGGACGGGCGGGAGATTCGCCCATCATCGGAGCCGGCCTCTATGTCGACAACGAGGTCGGGGCCGCAGGATCCACGGGTCGAGGCGAGGCCAACCTCACCACCTGCGCCAGCTTCCAGGTGGTGAGCGCCATGTCCCGGGGCGATTCACCCGAGGAAGCCTGTCTCAAGGCTCTCAAATATGTCTTCGAAAAAACAAAGCTCGTGCCGCGGCTGCTCGATAACGAGGGGCTTCCGCGCTTCGGGCTGAGCTTCTACGCCCTCAACAAAAAGGGGGAATTCGGCTCGGCGGCGATGTTCAGCGGTGAAGCGTTCTCGGTGCATGACGGCCGGCAAAACCGCCAGAGGGATTCCGCGCATCTCTTCGAGCGCCGGGGACGCCGGCCGGACGCGCCCTGAAACCGGGATCTCCTCCTCAGCGGCCTTCAAGCAGGAGGACGTCGTAGCCCAGGCGGCTGAGCCGTTCGGCCAAGGACTGGGCAAGTTCCATGGTTTCGGCGGGAATCCTCACCCGATAATAGACCTCGGACGGGGTCTGAAAGATCTGGATCGTGACGCGCGGAAATTCCGGGCGCAGCTCCGTCGCCAGCCTTTCGGCATTGTCCCGCCGAGTGAACGCCCCCAGCTGGAGGGCGAACCGCGTCGTTCCCGGAAGCAGGACGGGTTCCCGGATGATTTCCAGGCGGACGGGCGCCGTCCCCGGGCCGATGAGGTCCAGAAGTCTCGCCGCGGCCAAGGAGAGGTCGATGACCCTGCCCTTGACGAACGGGCCTCGGTCGTTGATGCGGACCGTAACCGAGCGTCCGTTCTGGAGGTTCGTGACGGCGACCAGGGAGCCGAAGGGAAGGGTGCGGTGGGCGGCCGTCAGGTCATGCATGTTGTAGATTTCGCCATTGGACGTGGCACGGCCGTGGAAATTCCCGCCGTACCAGGAGGCGATGCCCGTCTGGACCGCTGAGGGCGGCAGGGACCGCGGACGCGGACGGCAGCCCGTTCCGGCCATAACACTCAGGACCGACACGCCCAGGATGAAGGCCCGCAGTCGCAGACAGCCTTGATTGAAATCTCTGTTCAAAACGTGTCCAGAAGATGGGCTTTCAGAAGCCGGAAAGCCTCGGCCGGGGATGAGCAGGTCGTAAAGAGCTTCAGGTCTTCTGGAGATATCGCCCCGGCTTTGGCCAGGAAATCCAGCTGGAGGACCTTTTTCCAATAATCCTCCCCGTAGAGAAAGAAACGGAATTTCCGCTTTGAGATTTTTTCCGCCTGGAGGAGAGTCAGGATCTCGAACAACTCGTCGAGCGTGCCGTAGCCTCCGGGAAAAGCCACCGCCGCCCGGGCCAGGTTGATGAGCCAGAACTTGCGCATGAAAAAATAATGGAACATGAAAGACAGCTCGCGGGAGATGTAGGGGTTGGGGTATTGCTCGTGGGGGATGGAGATGTTCATGCCGATGGACACCCCGCCCGCGCGCTGGGCGCCGCGGTTGGCCGCCTCCATGATGCCGGGTCCGGCTCCGGTGCAGATGACAAAGCTCTTGCCCCGCAATTTGAGGGTCATGGCCCACTTGGCCAGCCGGAAGGCGAGTTCCTCCGCTTGCCAGTAGTAGGGGGTTAATATTTTCCCCCGGCCGCGAGGAGTGGCCCGGGATGAACCGAGAAAAAGAATCGTGCTGTTGACCTTATGGTTCCGAAGACGGGACAGCGGTTCCTGGTACTCGCTCAGGATACGGATCGTTCGAGCGTCGTCCGAGTTCAGAAATCTCATGTTCTTGTATGCTTTTTCCGGCTTGTGACGCCTGGGCATGAATCCTCCTTGAGACACGATTTTAGCATAAAACTGCGGGCCGGAGGCTACGGCAAAACGCGGTCGTTCATCTAAAGAGATTCACTCCCGCTCTATCGAGCCTTTGACTCCGGAGGGAATGTAAACGTAAAATAGCAGCGTTCCCGAGACGGAGACACCATGACGCTGCCAGGATTCGACCCATTGCGCGCGATGACCTATCCGGGCCGTGGCATCATCCTCGGCCTGGACCCGTCGGGCGAGCGCCGGGCGGTGGTGTATTTCATAACCGGACGCTCGCCGTCCAGTCAGGCCAGGCGGCTTGTCCTGGAGGGGGGAACCGTCTGGACAAGGCCTACGAACCCGGATGTTTTAAAAAAAGGGAACCCCGAGCTTCTTATCTACTCCGCGGTCATCGCCGGCGAGGGGCTCGCCGTCAGCAACGGCCGACAGACGGCCGACATCGCCGCGCGAATCGCCTCAGGACGATCCCCGCGCGAAATTCTCGTCGAAGCCCTGGAGAAATGGGATTACGAGCCGGACGCGCCCATTTTTACGCCGCGCATCAGCGGCTGCGTGACCGGAGACGGCCGGGCGGCTCTGAGCCTCGTCTTCCGGTCCGCGAGCGGCGCGACAGCCCGGGACGTGTTCGATGTTTTCGCTCAGCCGGGCCGGGGAGCGCTTCTGACGACTTACCGCGGCGGCGATACGGACCCTATCCTGCCTTTCCAGGGATCCCCCCTGGATGTCCGGCTGGAGGCGGCCTCGGCCGACGACTTGGCCGCATCGGTTTATGAGACCCTGGCTCCGGGAGCCGAGGCCCCGGACTATCGCGTGGCAGTCGTGGCTGTGATGATTCAGCCCGGATGCCCGTCGGGAGGCGAGTTCCGGATTATCAACCGTCAGGAAAGGACATCGCCCATGGACCATTCCCTTAAAGAATCGCGGCGGCAGTATTCTTCCAAGGTGAAGGAGGATTTTCCGGAAGCCTTGTCTTTCGGGGACTCCCGTTTCAATAAAAAGATCTCAATGCGCTACGGGGAAAATCCAGGGACGCCGGCCGCCTTCTATGAAGAAGACGGAGCATCGGGAACGACCATGGCCGGGTTCGAGGTCCTCCAGGAGGGCACGAAGGGATTGAGCTATATCAACGTGGCCGACATGGACCTCGGACAGAGGCTGATCCGCAGGCTTTCCCTGTTGTCCGCCGGGAAAAAAGCCTGCGTTCTCATTAAGCATGAGATGCCCAGCGCGGCGGCCCTGGGCGGGTCCGAGGTCGAGACGTTCGAGAAAGCCTGGAATTCCGATCCTCTGTCCAACTTCGGCAGCGTCGATATCTTCAACCACATCGTTACGGCCGACCTGGCCGAACGGCTCGTGGAAAGCGCCCGGAACGTGGAAGTCATCTATGCGCCCGGCTACTCCTCGGAAGCCAGGGGCATCCTGGCGGGACGGAAATCGTTGCGCGTGGTCCGAATGGCCGCCCCGGTCGAAGAGGCGCCCTCCGACAACGGCCTGGAATTCAAGCGCGTGGCGGGAGGGCTGCTGCTTCAGAAGCGCCGTGAGACGCGCATCGATTCGGCCGCCATGGTGGACGTCGTCTCCAAGCGGACGCCGAACCCGGCGGAAGTGTCCGCGGCTCTGTTGGCCTGGAACGTGGCCTGTTACACCCGGTCCAACGCCGTGGTCATCGGCATGCCGGACAAGGTTCACGGCATCGGATCGGGGCAGCGGAGCCGAATCGACGCCGCCGACTGCGCGATCCGCTTCTCGCGCCGCGGCTACGGGCCCGAGGGCTGTTTCATGGCTTCCGATGCCTTCATGCCCTTTCCGGATGTCGTGGAGCTCGCCGCCCGCAGCGGGATCACGGGAATCATCTATCCCTTGGGCTCGGTCCGGGACCGGGAGGTCATCGACCGCGCAGACGAGCTGGGACTGGCCATGGTCGTAACGCGGCGTCCCGGAGAGACCGATTGTGAAAGGTGTTTTCTCCATCGATGAAGCGCGGAGTCACTGTGAACCGCGCGCGGACCGCGTCCGACCCGCTCATCAAGCTCAAGCCCAACGATCGAAATGACAAGAATTGGCTTTTTATCAAAATGAAACAGGATCACCTGGAGAAATGAATCATGAAAAACGAAGAACAGGAAAAAATCTCCTGCCATGTCTGTCAGAAGATGATTCCCAAGGCGGCCGCCCTCCACGCCGAGGGCCAGGATTATGTGCTTCACTTCTGCGACACGAGCTGCCTCGATCATTGGCGGCAGGAGCACATGGACGAGGTGAAAGTCAGGAATCCCGGTCCCGGGAAGTAGCCCGAGACCGGCAAGATGAGCCCCGGCTGCGAGTGAGCGATGATTGTCTGCCTGTTCTGGCATTTCCACCAGCCGATGTATAAAAACCCCGTAAGCGGCCGGTTCGTCCTGCCCTGGGTGAATTTTCATTCGGTCAAGAATTACAGGCAGATGGCGGTCCTGTCCGAAGAGACGGAATTCCCCTCGACTTTCAATTTCGTCCCCTGTCTCCTCGAGCAGGTCGAAGACTATGTCCTCGACAGGGCGGTGGATCCCTATCAGCAGGCCCTGGAAACCCGCGAAGAAGACTTGACCGAGCGTCAGAAGGAACTCCTGCGCGTCATCCTTCCCGACGGACCCGAGGACCGGACGATAAGCGCGGCTGCCCTCGAGGCCATGTTTTCTCCGGTCGATGAGCCGGGCCGCAGCCGGGAAGAGAAACTCGAGTCAAGAAGGCGTATCCTCGACGGGCTTCTTCCGTCCTACCGCTGCCTCTGGGATCGGGGCGTAGTAGAACTGACGACCTCGGCCGAGTTTCATCCGCTCCTGCCCCTGATTTTTGATTTGGACTCGGCCTCCACGCCCGAGAAGCCGGCCCTTTCCTTCCGGCACCCGGAGGACGGGGTGGCGCAAATCCGGCGGGGCCGGGCCGTGTTCACCAGGTTTTTCAAGCGCGAGCCGTCCGGCTTCTGGCCTTCCGAGGGCGGAATCAGTACCGAAGTGGCTCAAGCCGTCCACGAGGAGGGGTTCGCTTTCGCTTTGACCGACGAGAACATCCTGTGGAAAAGCCGGCCGGATATCCGTCATCCCGCGGCCAGGATGAGGCCTTATCACTGCCGGGGCTTGACGGTTATTTTCAGGGAGAGAGAGATTTCCGATCTCATAGGGTTCGAATACCATAAGTGGAACGAAAAGGACGCCGTCTCGGACCTCATCGGCAGGCTTAGAAGCCGCGCTTCGGAGGGGGGGGAAGAGGCCGCGACCGTCATCGCCCTGGACGGAGAGAACCCCTGGGCCGCCTACAGGGATAACGGCGTCCCGTTCTTGCGCGAGCTCTTCGGCCGGCTGAGGCTCGAACCGGGACTGGTTCCCATGACGCTGTCCGGATATTTAAGACAGGCCCCCCCGGCGGAAGACATCACCCTGACCCCCGGCACTTGGCTGGGGAGTTTTGACAAATGGGTTGGTCACCCGGCGAAAAACAGGGCTTGGGAGTCGCTCAACCGGGCCAGGGAAGAGTTGGGTCCCGTCGAGGACCTCTTGATCGCTGAGGGGTCCGACTGGTTCTGGTGGTACGGAGAGCCCGAGACCGAGTCATTCGACCGGCTGTTCCGCGCCTTCTTGCGAAGCGCATATCGGAGCTCCCGTCGCCGTCCTCAGGAGGAAGCATGAA
>CAZFTV010000083.1:0-1539 GCA_964521765.1 uncultured Eubacteriales bacterium | reverse complement strand
TGGTTGTTCGAGGCCGCGGCGGAATCCTACCTTCCGCTCCTAAACGTTTTCCAGAGGCTGGCCGGGGAGGGGATCTCTCCTCAAGTCTCCATGAGCTTCACGCCCGTTCTGGCCGAACAACTGGCCAGCCGCGCCTTCCGGGACGGTTTCAAGGAATATCTGAAGATGAAATCCGCCGCCGCCGACCAGGACCAGCGCCATTTTCAGAGGACGGGAGAGCGGGAACTCGAACGCCTGGCTTGCCGCTGGAAAGGCGTCTACGACGGCTTACGTTCCGAGTTCGAGGAACGGTACGGTTCCGACCTGGTCGGCGCTTTCCGCCGCCTTCAGGACGAAGGCCACATCGAAATCCTTACCTCGGCGGCCACGCACGCTTATTTTCCCCTGCTCTCCGAAGATGACAGCATCCTGGCTCAGATTCGACAGGGGAAGATCAGCTATCGACGCCATTTCGGACGGGAAGCCGGAGGGTTCTGGCTGCCGGAATGCGCTTACCGGCCCGGATATTCCTGGGCTCCCCCCCTTGGCCGGCGAAGGCCTAGGCCGCGAGCCGGCGTGGATCAGCTCTTGAAGGACGAGGGGCTGCAATGCACGTTCGTCGATACGCATCTTCTCCGGGGGGGAACAACCCGAGGGGTTTACCTGGAGCTCTATCCCGGGCTGAAAAAGATCTGGGAGGCGAGCCGGAAAAAACCGCCGACAGCCAGGAGAACTCCGCGGGATCTTTATCGGTCTTATCGCGTCCACCCCTCGGGCCTGCCTTTTTATTTCCGCGATGAATCCTCGGGCCGGCAGGTCTGGAGCCGTGACATGGGCTACCCGGGCGACGGATGGTATCTCGAGTTTCATAAAAAACACTTTCCCGGCGGCCTGCGCTACTGGCGCATCACCTCGAGCCGGGCCGACTTGGCGGACAAGGCGGCCTACGACCTTGAGCGGGTCGGCGAGAGGCTCAAGGAGAACGCCGCCCATTTCGTCGGCCTCCTGGAAAAAACGCTTGCCGGCCGCAAGCGGGGAGTGGTTGTCTCCATGTACGACACCGAGCTTTTCGGGCACTGGTGGTTCGAGGGTCCGGAATGGATATACCATGTGCTCAAGGGTCTGGATCGGAGCGCTGTCCGTCCCGCGACGTCCTCTGCCTGCCTGGAGCATGTCCCCCCCTCGCCGCGCCTGATCGGCTTGCCCGAGGGGTCCTGGGGGGAGGGAGGTTTTCATTCCGTCTGGCTCAATGAGTCCACCTCCTGGATCTGGGAGAAGATCTATGCCCTGGAAGCCTCCTGGAAACGCCTCAAACCGCGGCTCGGGGGAGCCGACCGCCGTCTGGTGAAGCAGCTCATCCGCGAGAAATTCCTGCTCGAGAGCTCCGACTGGCCGTTCCTTATCTCCACCTGGAGCGCCCGGGATTATGCCGAGAGCCGCGCCGCGGAGCACGCCGTCCGCGCCGCCCGACTGGCCGCCTGGGTTGAGCGCGGGGGCCCGCTCTCCGAGGAGGAGGACAGATTGCTCTCCTCATTCGAGCAGGCGGACTCCCTGTTCCCC
>CAZFTV010000082.1:4183-8366 GCA_964521765.1 uncultured Eubacteriales bacterium | reverse complement strand
GGCTCGGGAAAATCGTCCCTGGCCTTCGACACGCTCTACGCCGAGGGCCAGCGCCGCTACATCGAGTGCCTGTCGGCTTACGCCCGGCAGTTCATCGAGCAGATGGAGAAGCCCGAAGTGGAGTCCATCGAGGGCCTGTCGCCGGCCATTTCCATCGACCAGAAAACCGTCTCCCTCAACCCCCGCTCGACGGTGGGCACGGTCACCGAAATCGCCGACTTCCTCCGGCTCCTTTTCGCCCGGGTGGGACAAGCCCATTGCCCCGACTGCGGGCGTCCGGTCCGCTCCCAGACTCCGGACGAAATCCTCTCCCGGGTCGGAGAGGTTTTTGCCGGGCAAAGGGTTAAAATCCTGGCGCCCGTGGTCAAGGGCCGAAAGGGCGAGTACCACCGCCTCTTCGACAGGCTGAGGAAGAAGGGCTACCTGCGGGCCCGGGTCGACGGCCTGATGCGCGAGCTTGAGGGCAAGATCACCCTGGCCAAAACCAAGGCGCACACGGTCGAAGTCCTGGTGGACGAGCTCGACGTCGCGCCCGTCCGCGCCGTGCGCCTCGAGGAGGCCGTCCGTCGGGCGCTCGACCTCTCCGCGGGAGACATGCTGGTGCTCGCCGGAGAAAGAGAGGAGACCCTGTTCTCGCAGAAGCTCCTCTGCCCCTTCTGCCGCGTCGGGCTGGCGGAGCTCGAGCCCCGCACGTTTTCCTTCAACAGCCCTTACGGCGCCTGCGGCCGCTGCCACGGCCTGGGCACCAAGACGGTGGCCGACGAGTGGGGCGAAGCGGAGCTTACGGATGAGGCCTGCCCCGAGTGCCTGGGCCGGCGGCTGAAGAAGGAGAGCCTGGCGGTCAAGGTCGGGAGGATGAGCATCTTCGACATGGGCGAGCTCCCGGTCGTCCGCCTGGAGCGCGAGCTTGCGGACCTGAGGGCGGCCAGGGAGAAGGAGCCCGTCGCTGAGCGCATCCTCAAGGAAATCATCGACCGGCTTCGGGTCATGAACGAGCTCGGCCTGGCCTACCTCCATCTCAACCGGACCACGGCTTCTCTCTCGGGAGGCGAGGCCCAACGCCTCCGGCTGGCCGCTCAGGTCGGAGCCAGGCTGCGCGGCGTCCTCTACGTCCTGGACGAGCCGACGATCGGTCTTCACCAGAGGGACAACGGCCGGCTGATCAGCCTCCTGCGCCGCATCCGGGACGGGGGCAATACCGTGGTCGTGGTGGAGCATGACGAGCAGACCATCCGGGCCGCGGACCACATCCTGGACCTCGGCCCGGCCGCGGGCGAGGAGGGCGGGTTCAAAGTGGCCGAGGGCGACCTCGCCCGGATCCTGGCTTCGCCCGTTTCCCTGACGGCCAAATATCTGCGCGGCGAGAGCCGGGTGCCCCTTCCGGCCGAGCGGAGGAAGCCCGCGGGCTGGCTCACGGTCAACCGGGCGAGCGAGCACAACCTGAAGGGCATCGACGTCAGGATCCCTTTGGGAGTCATGACCGCCGTGACGGGGGTCAGCGGCTCGGGCAAGAGCACCCTCGTCCAAGATATTCTTTTTCGCCACCTGACGAACGTATTCTTCAAGGCCCGCCTGCGGGTGGGAGCCCACGCGGGCATCAGCGGGGTTGAGCGGCTGGACAAGGTGATTTCCGTCGACCAGAGAGCCATCGGACGCACGCCGCGCTCCAATCCCGCCACCTACACGGGCGTTTTCGGGCCCTTGCGCGAGCTGTTCACCGGGACGCCGGAAGCGCGGCTGCGGGGCTACGGGCCCGGGCGCTTCAGCTTCAACGTCGCCGGAGGCCGCTGCGAAGAATGCGGGGGCGCGGGCGTCAAAAAGGTGGAGATGCATTTCCTGCCCGACGTCTTCGTCACCTGCGACCGCTGCGCGGGGAAGCGCTACAACCGCGACACCCTGGCCGTGACGTACAAGGGACGGACCATCCATGATTTCCTGGACATGACGCTGGACGAGGCGTATGAGTCGCTTAAGGCGCATCCCGTCCTGAGGAGAAAACTGGCGGTCCTGAGGAGGGTCGGGCTGGGCTACCTAAGGCTGGGCCAGCCGGCGCCCACTCTGTCCGGGGGCGAAGCCCAGCGCATCAAGCTGGCCCGCGAGCTGGGCAAGCGGTCAACGGGACGGACGCTTCTCCTCCTGGACGAGCCGACCACGGGGCTGCATTTCGACGACATCCGAAAGCTGCTCGAAGTCCTGGCCGAGCTCGTGAGCCTGGGCAACACGGTCATCGTCATCGAACACAACATGGAGGTCATCAAGTTCTGCGACCACGTCATCGATCTGGGACCGGAAGCCGGCGAGGAGGGGGGCTGGGTGGTGGCCGACGGCACGCCCGAGGAAGTAGCCGGCGAGGGCCGGTCGTTCACCGGCCTCTACCTGAAGGAAGCGCTCGCCCGGGCGTCGGCGGGAGGCTGAGGCATGGGGTTCGACCGCATCGTCGGGCAGGAGCGCGCCAAGAACATTCTGCGCCTGGCCCTGCGCCGGGGGAGGGTTCCCAATTCCCTTCTCTTCGCCGGACCCGAGGGCGTGGGCAAGAGGATGACGGCTTTCACCCTGGCTCGGGCGCTCAACTGCCTCCGGGGCGGGGACGACCCGTGCGAGGAGTGTCAAAACTGCCGCGCCGTCCTGGCGGGCATGGAGGACGAGAACAAGGGCTTTCCAGACGTCAAGGAGATACTGCCGGGGGGGAAGGAAATTTTGCCCTGGGTGGAAAAGAATAATGATGAAGAAGCCGGCAGCGATGTCATCAAGATCCGCCAGGTCCGGTATGTGAAATACCATGCCTACCGGAGGCCCATGGCCGGCAGAAAAAGGGCTTTCATCTTCAACGAAGCCGAGAAGATGAGCGAGCCGTCTTTCAGCGCTTTTTTAAAAGTCTTGGAGGAGCCTCCGCCCCTGACTCATCTGATGATGCTGACGGCCTATCCCGAACGAATTCCGCAGACTATCGCTTCGCGTTGCTCGCTGATGCAGTTCGGCCCCCTTCCCAGGGAGGACATCGAAAGGCATCTTATCTCCCTGGGCCGGGAGCCTGAGAGAGCGCGAGTGCTGGCCTATCTGTCCAGCGGCAGCCTAGAGACGGCTCTAGAGGCCGACTGGAAGGAAGTCAACCAGGTGCGGCGGGAGGCGTGGGAGATCCTCCGCGCCCTGTTGCGCCGCGAGGGGGGGGCGGAATTCCTGGAGGATTACAGCTTCCTGCGCAGGGGCAAGGGGACGACCGAAAGGCTGGCGCGCTTGTGGGAGGCCATGGCCGCTTTTCTAAGGGACCTTCTCCTGGCCCGCGAATCTGAAGATCTCCGGCTGTTGATGAACCCCGATTACGAGGCCGCTCTCCGCGCCGAGGCGTCCTCCCTTTCTCCCGGCGAGATCCAGTCCGCCCTGGACAGGGTGGAGAGCTCCCTGAAGGGATTGAGAACAAGCCGGAACCTGAGTCTCCTTGTCAGCGCCTTCTATTCGGATATAATAGACCGGTAACCATGTCCGAAATCGTCCGGGTTCTGTCCAGGCGCACTTTCAGGGTGCACTGCGCCCTGAAGGACGACCTGGACCTGAAAAGGGGAGACCTTTGTCTCGTAGAATCCGAGTTCGGAGGCGACCTGGCCGAAGTGCTCGAGGAGAAGAGTTCGATCTGCCGTCGTGCCGAAATACTGAAGAACATTCCGCGAATCCTCCACAAGGCCAGCGCCGACGATGAGCAAAAATTCGCCTGGCTCCAGGACAGGGAAAAAAGGGCCTTCACCCTCTGCCGGGAGCGCATCAAGGCCCGCAGCCTGCCCATGAAGCTGTCGGCGGTCCGCTATTTTTTCAACGAGAAGAAGGGGATATTTTTCTATACCGCGGACGGCCGCATCGATTTCCGGCAGCTGGTCAGGGACCTGGCCAAGGAGCTGAGGATGCGGATCGAGATGCGCCAGGTGGGCGTGCGCGACGAGGCCAAGATCATCGGCGGCCTGGGAGTCTGCGGCCGCCCGCTGTGCTGCTTCAGTTTCATGAAGAGCTTCGAGCCCGTGACCATCCAGAAGGCCCGGAAGCAGCAGATCGTCATCAACCCCACAAAAATCTCCGGCCTGTGCGGCCGGCTGATGTGCTGCCTGGCGTTCGAGGAAGAGAGCCAGGGCCGGTTGTATACGGGAGAGGAGCGCGTATCCGAAGACGACCCGACCCTGGAAAAAAGGGGGTGAGA
>CAZFTV010000082.1:0-4162 GCA_964521765.1 uncultured Eubacteriales bacterium | reverse complement strand
CGGGGGCGTCTCACCAGATTGAAAATAGAGGCGGGAGGGACTTCTGCTAATCCTCGGCTAAGCGGAATTCCGCCCTTCTTGAGGCCGTGATCAGAGTCCCCGGGGGAGAATAGGCTTTCACCTCCCAGGAATACATCTGTCCCGGCCTGAGCTGCCGGCTTATCTCTTCAGGGAAAGCGATGCGTCCCTCATCGGTTTCCCCCGACCATATCAGCTCCTGTCCGTAAAGGAACAGAACGTACCGGACGTTTCGGGAAAGGGGTTTCCATTCGAAGAACCGAGGAACCGACGCGGCTTCGTCAAGGGGAGAGATGAGCTCGAGCGTTTCCCCGCGGACGGCCTCGTTCTCCCCGAGGGTAAAGACGGGCGATCGACCCGGCCGGTTGGGAAGGAAGAGGAAGAGAAAAAGACCGCCGACAGCGGCCAGAGCGGCCAGGGCCCACCAGGGCCTGAGCCGCAGGGCGGCGCTTCTTCCAAACGTTGGGGCCTTCTCGGCGCCGGGCTCCGGGCTCTGAACGAAAATTTCGGCGCCCCTGTTTTTGATCACCCGCAGGAGCTCTTCCCTTGTTTTGACTTCTTCGAAGCACGCCCGGCAGTTGAAAAAATGCTCCTCAAGCCGCATTTTCTCGTTTTCCCCGAGCCTGTTCAGCAGATAGTCATCGATCAGGCCGTGAAACCAACAGGAGTTCATAACCCTTTCCCTTCATCAGTATTAGTCGGGAAACGCCCCGAAAACAGGAAAATCATTTGATAATTTTTTTCTTCAGCAGTTTCTGCGCATAGTGAAGCCGCTCGCTGACCTTGGCCGGCGTTATGTCGAGCCTTCGAGCCACCTCCTCCCTGGGGAGCTCCTGGAAATAGAAGAGAAAAAGCACATCCCGGTATTTCGGCTTGAGCATCCGGATGTGCCGGACAAGCTGGTCGGCCCTTTCCCTGGCCTCCAGGGACTCATGGGGGTCGGGAGGGATGGCGGGCTCAGGCCCGTTTTTCAGCACTTTCATCTTCTGGCGGATAAAATCCACGATGCGGCGGCTGGTCACGGTGTAGATGAATGTCCCCAGGGTGGAATCGCCCCTGAATTCCCCGTTCCGCACCTTTTCCAGGACCTGGGTCAGGATTTCGTTGACAACGTCCTCCCAGTCGGGAATGTCGCCGCCCAGCGCCCGTCGCACGCGGAAACTTACGACGGGCCGGTAGTGGGCGATCATGGCGTCGTAGTCTTGAAGCCTGTCGGGCATGATGTCCCATTATAGTGAACCTTACGAAGGGGGACAAGCCCGCGCAGGAAAGCACGGGGGTGTCCATTTTTCGCTGTCCCGGGCGACTAAAAAAACGCTCCCCTTTTTAGGGAGGACGATGCGAGGAGAGAGTGGATGCTTGAATGCCGGGCCAAGCCCGATGTTTCCGAGCCGCTGATGGCGGAAACCAGAGGCCTGGGAATTCTGAGGTTTTTTGCGGCGGCCGCGGGGGGGGATATCGTCTGCCGGCATTCTTTGGCCGTGGCCCGTCATGCCCTCACTCTCGCCAAGGCCTTGGCTGTTCAGGAGGTGGAATTTCTCCGGGACCTCAAGGCGGGCGCCCTTCTCCATGACATCGGCAAAATCGGCATGCCGAAGCGAATCCTGAAGAAACGCGGGCCTCTCACCGGGCTCGAGCGCGAAATCATCCGGGAACACCCCTGGCAGGGCTATCAGCTGATTTCACGGCTTGAATATCTGAGAGAAGCCGGCCTCATCGTGCTCTATCATCATGAACGATTCGACGGCCTGGGCTATCCCTTCGGCCTGGCTCGGAATGCCATTCCTCTGGCGGCCAGGATTTTTTCACTGGTCGACGCCCTGGACGCCATGACTTCCGACAGGCCGTACAGGAGCGGTCGTTCTTTCCAGGATGCCCGCCGGGAGATCGTCCGTTGCCGGGGGACGCAGTTCGACCCGGACGTCGTGGACGCTTTCCTCAGTGTGCCCGTCCTCACCTGGCTGACGCCCCCCGAAAAGCCGTGGCCGGTCAGGGGTTCTCCCCTGATTCACTGACGGTCGCCGGCCTCGACCCGGCCGCCGGGGTTACGGCCGCTTTTTTCGCGGTCGGAGAGGCTCTCGGAAAACGCCCGGCATAAAACTTCGGCCGAGTGTCTGACCTCGAGATGAGAGCCGGCCGCCGTCATTTTGGCTTTTATTTGAAAAAGGCAGCCCGGGCAGTCCGTGACCACGAGCGAGGCGCCGCTCGCCAGGATGGCCTCTTGTTTTTTCTCCCAGAGATGGCCGGACAAGCCGGGATTCCTTAGCGAGAACACTCCGCAGAATCCGCAGCAGGATAGCGGCTCCGGTTCGGTCCGGGGGGAAAGACCCGAGGCCCGAAGAAGCCGCAGGGGTTCCTCCCGCAGATGAAGCTCGTGCAGGGCATGACAGGGGTGATGGTAGAACGCCGCCCGTCCGGGCTTTTGACCGCGGGGGAGGAAGCCGTTGGCGACCATGAATTCCGTGAAATCCTGAACCCGGTCGGCCCACCGCTTCGCTTCCGGCATGAGCTGGGGATACTTTTTTTTCAGAAGGACGTTGCCGGTTGGGCAGAAGGTCAGGATAACCTCAGGCGCTTCGCGCTCGAAGGACCGCAGGTTCTGCTCCGCCAGCCGGCGCACGTCGCCCGTTGCGGCGAGGTGAAGGCTGGGCGCGCCGCAGCACCCCTGGTCTTCGGGGCAAACCGCCCGGAAACCGAAGCGGGGCAGGAGATCGAGCGCGCTTTCCCTGATTTCCGGGAAAAAATGCTTCACCAGGCAGCCCTGAAAAAGATAGGCTTTCCGGGAGCCGCTTCCCGTTCCAACGCGGCCTCGCATGCGACGGGGCAAGGGAATCGTCCCGCCGGCCAGGCGCGGAAGTCGGAGACGGCCGTCCCGTCCGAAGGGGCGAAGGAGCAACGAAGCGGCCGCAGACCCGAGCTTAAGCCACCGCGAGCGCCTGAAAATTCCGGAAAGAGCCGCTTCCCAGGGAGCGGGGCCGCGGCGCTCCTTGAGCTTGAGCAGCAGGTCTCCGGTGCGGATGCCCACCGGACAGAATTCTTCGCATTTCTTGCAGTCGGAGCAGAAAGCGGCCACCCGCTCGCCCCAGCGCGGCAAGCGGGTGACGGCGGACAGCAGGCCGCCGATTCCTCCCGGGTAGACCGGACCGCCGAAGAGATGCCCTCCCACCGAGCGGAAGACCGGGCAGACGAGCATGCACCCCCCGCATTTCAGGCAGGTCAGGATCTCCTGGCCGTCCTTGTCCTCAGCCGCGGCGAGCCGGCCGTTGTCCAGGATGATGATGTGGAGTTCGCGCGGGCCGTGCACGCCCACCACGACCTCCTTTTCGATATCGGTGGTCTTGCTCGGGCCGGTGATGAAGGACACGTAGGAGGTCATCTTCAGCCCCGAGGAGGAGGTGACCAGGGCTTTGAGGAGCGGGACGGCCTGCTCCATGCTGGCCACGAACTTTTCCGCGGAGATCAGGGCGATGTGCACGGGGGGCAGGGTGGTCACCAGGCGGGCGTTGCCCTCGTTGCTGACGATGACCAACGTGCCCGATTCGGCGACGGCCAGGTTGGCGCCGGACAGCCCGACGTCCGCCTCGAAAAATACGCGTCTCAGCTCCTGGCGGGCCAGGCGGACCATCTCCGGTATGTCGGCCGGAACGGTCCGGCCCAAAGCCCGGCCGAGAAACCCGGCCACATCCTCCTTGGTCATATGCAGGGCGGGAGCGGTGATGTGAGACGGCCGCTCCCCGGCGAGCTGCACAATCCACTCCCCGAGGTCGGACTCCACCACCCGGAAACCTTTTTTCTCCAGGTGAGCGTTGAGGCCGATTTCCTCCGAGACCATGGATTTCGACTTGACGATCAGACGGGCGCCGTTCTCCCGGCAGATCCGCTCCACCTCCGCCAGCGCTTCGGCGGGCGTGGGAGCCAGGACTGTCCGGGCTCCCGCTTTTTCCGCTTCCTCGCGGAAGCGGGCGATCAGTTCAGGAAGCCGGACGACGTTCTCCCGGCGAATGGCCCGCGACCGCTCCTTGACCTCCGGCCAGGAGGGGTCTTGGGTCGTGCGTTGATATTTTCGGAAGTGCTGGCCCGAGGCTTTGGCCAAGGCCTTTTGGAGGCTGGGATTTTCGAGAGCCCGCTTGATATCGCGCCGGCG
>CAZFTV010000081.1:3952-8387 GCA_964521765.1 uncultured Eubacteriales bacterium | reverse complement strand
ACCGGGAGCGCGGAACAGGAGCTGATCAAGCATGAGAATGAGTGGGCTGAGGCCTGGGTCAAGAGCGATGTGGCCTTCCAAGGCCGGATTACGGCGGATGACTATACCTGGATTTCCCCTTGGGGTGAGGTCTTTTCCAAGGCCGACAACCTTGCACTTCTGAAGTCCGGAGTTGACCTGATTGAGTCGTGGGTGCTCACCGAGATGAAAGTTCGAGTTTATGGAGATGCGGCTGTTGTCACTGGCCTCAGCACGATCAAAGAAACATTTAAAGGACGGGATGTTGGTGGTCAGGAACGATGGACACATACCTGGGTTAGGCGTGATGGCCGGTGGCAGTGCGTAGCCGCGCAAAGTTCGGAGATAGCCCAGAAATAGGGCATCGGCGAAGTACCGCGATTTGACGATTGCTGTTTGATGAAGCACGGATCAGCCAAGCTAATGCTAAATACAATATGATCGAATTGCAGGATTTCTATTGATCGCAGCGAAATAATGAGCCGGAAATAGATTCTGTAGCTTCCTGACCTCAGGCCGGGCTGGGAAGATATATATTGCATTTTCTTAACATCTATGTTAAGTTGTATGCATGAAGTGGGAGGATTTCCTGCGGGAATTCGCGGCCCGGCCGCTCTTCTATTCTTCCATGCTCCGGATTTTCGATGACCCGCCCGCCCACATCGAGGTCCAGCTCTCGCGGTGGTCTCGAGCCGGTAAGCTCTGTCGGATCCGCCGGGGCTGGTACCTCATCGAGAAGCCCTATCGCGCCAGGGATATCTCCGAGGCCGTGATCGCAAACACAGTCGTCCAACCCTCTTATCTGTCGCTCGAGTGGGCGCTTGGTTTCTACGGGTTGATCCCGGAGGCGATCTTCAACCCGACATCGATCACGACGGCCCGCGGCATCGAATTCACGGCCAAGGGAAGGCGGTACTTCTATCATCATGTCCAGTCGCCCTTTTTTTCGGGATATGAGAAAGTCGAACGCGGCGGCGACGTCTTCATCATTGCCGAACCCGAGAAAGCCCTGATTGATCGAATCTACATCAGCCTGCGCAGCGGCAAGTTTTCCGAGGAATGGCTGAAGGGCCTGCGCTTGCAGAACATGGACATTTTAAAAGAGGAAACGCTCAAAAGCCTGGCGGCGCTTGTCGGCAAGCCGGGCTTTGCAGCGGCTGTGGACGCCACGACGGCCTACATCCGTACGAACAAGGAGAGGTAGCGTGAAAGACATCGCTCTCCAGGTTGCCCGCGAACGTCCTTCGCTTGGCCTCCACGCGCTCAGGGAGTACATCCAGAACTACGTCCTCTGGCTCATGCAAAAGGAAGGCCTCAACACACGGCTTTTCTTCATGGGGGGAACGGCACTCCGGTTTCTCTGGCGGATCGGCCGCTTCTCGGAAGACCTGGATTTCTCAGCCGGCCCAGGCTGGGAGTCCGGGGAGTTTGCAGGCGCCATGAGAAAAATCGAAAGCGGGCTGGCTGCGGCGGGCTACGATGTCTATCTCTGCCTCCGGAAAGAAAGAACCGTCCGGCGAGCGGTATTCAGGTTCGCGGGGCTAATGGCGGCACTTGGGCTCGTCGGGAGGAGGGAGCAGAAATTGGCGATCGCCCTCGAAGTGGACACTAACCCCCCGGATGGAGCGACCGGCGCGAAGACGCTCGTCAACCCGCACGTCCCGGTCCTCATTCAGCACTACGACCTGCCTTCGCTTCTGGCGGGCAAAGCGGCGGCCGTGCTCACTCGCGAATATTTTAAGGGACGGGATTACTACGACCTTTTCTGGTTTCTGTCCAAGTGGCCGGAGCTCGAGCCCAATCTCCCGATGTTCAATAATGCCCTGGCCCAGAAGCCGAATCGGGAAGGAACCCGGCCAGGTGCATCGGGAGCGGGCAGGCGCAGAGGTGTGATCGATGAGCGCCTGATCGGTGAGAAAAGGAACTGGCGGACTATGCTGGGTTGGACCGTCCGCGAAGCCAATTGGAAGGCCATCGAGACTGATGTCCGCGCCTTCATCGAAGACCCAAGCAGCCTTTTAGCGTTCACCCAAGAGAATCTTCTCCGGTTGCTCGAAGCGCAGGGTACCGCTGTTGGATAAGTCCGGCGGGCATTTTTCCTGATTCGCCTTTTGACCGGGAGCAGATGTCCGGGTAACTTCAGGCGCTTTGATATGGACTGGCCTAAACTCAGTTTGACAAGTGATGTCAAGTGAAGTCAGGCAAAGTCGTTAGAATAAAGGTCGGCGCCGCAGCCATTTCCCGGGACGAGATTTATTGATACGTTTCCATATTGTTGACATATCTTGGGCCCAACTTGGGCGCAACCTGGGACGGGCGAGGGGAATAGCCTCTTGCGCTTGACTGAAATCGGGTCCATAATCTCCTCAGCATTAGAGGTCGGGGTGGCTTCGGTCCGCATAGCTTCCTTCTCCCGCAGATCTCGCGTCTACTCCCGCTCGAGGCGCCGAAGGCGCTCCGGCGGTTATCACAGAGGAGGGGCGACATGAAATTCCTGAAGCCTTTGGTCATCCTCTTCGCCGCGGCCGCGCTGTCCTGCAGCCCAGCCAAGCCTTCGCGCCAGCCCGTCATCGATGTCCACATGCACTCGGAATCCCTCGAGAACCTCAAGAACTGGGGGCCGAATCCGGTGACAGGGAAGAAGGCCCCGGAGTCTGTCGAAGAGCACATCAAACAGACCCTGGCGGAGATGGACCGCTACAACATCGTCCTCGACATCGCCAGCGGCGACCTCGAAACCGTCGAGCAGTTGCGTCAAGCCGCACCCGATAGGATATGGGCGGGACCGATATTCGGCGCTCCGAGCCATGATATCGGATGTCCTGCGGACGCTCTTTGAATCCGGCCGGCTCAAGATCCTGGGCGAGGTGTGCGCCCAATATGACGGCTTGTCGCCCTCCGATCCCGTTCTGGAGCCCTATTTCGCCCTCGCCGAATCGCTGGACGTGCCGGCCTGCGTTCACATGGGGATGAGTTTGCCGGGCATCACGGAAAGCGCCCCGAAATTCCGGGTATCCCTGGGAAATCCGCTTCTCCTCGAGGAGATGCTGAACCGCCATCCGAAGCTGAGGGTCTGGATCGCGCACATGGGCTTGCCCTATCTTCAGGAAACGTATGGCATCCTTGGCGTTTATCCCCAAGTCTACGCGGATCTATCGGCCGGCTGGCTGGGCACACGCGAGAGCTTCTATGCCAATCTCCGTGAGGAGATCGTCCAGGGATGCGGCAAGCAGATCATGTTCGGCTCGGACCAGATGACCTGGCCCGACGCGATTGGCATCGCCATCGACTGGATCGAACAGGCGGATTTCCTGACAGCCGAGCAGAAGCGGGATATCCTCTACAACAACGCCGCCAGGTTCCTGCGGCTCACGCCTGAACAGATCGCCAGGCATCACCAGGATTCGAAAAGTCGATCTAACCCATAAGGGGAGGTGAGGCATGAGGTTTGGAGGTATTCGATTCCTTCTATGTTCGTGCACGATGGTGCTGTGTCTCGTCGCCGGGACTGATTGCCGGCGGTCCTCGGAACGCGAAAGAGCGGCGCCCAGAACGGAACCTCTATGGACGCTAAGCCTCAGCTCTCCCGTCGATCATCTCGACATGGTCGCCCGTGAGCCGATGATCGTGGAGCATCCCGACGGCACGCTCTTCGTCGGCGGGTTCGGAGCGCCCCGCATGGGCCAGCAACAGACGAAGAAGAAGACGGGGTCGCGTCTACACTTTCCACTTTTAATCGCTGCCCTGGCAGGAAATTCACTTCTTGCCAACGGCACTGCGAAATCATAACTGCCACCGCCGGAAAAGTGGAGAGGCTCCGTCTTGTTCCTCCGCCGCGGCGCTTTTTATGGAGCGCGGCGGCATGACTTCGTTTTGAAGTACAGCGCCGCACCTCAGTACAAATCGAATACGATCGGCTCTTTTTTTGAGTGCGGCGGCATGACGCCGCTTTGGATGCGGCGACGCGTCGCCGCATATGAAACGGAAAGCGCAGGCGAAGCCCCGTCACATTTCGGGTGATGATCCAGACCCAATCGGATCGTCTTTATTCAAGAGAATGTCAGCCTCCAAACAGCGCGCCCCTTGACTATAGTATCAATATTGATATCATTCTCATGAGCGGGCTCGACAAGCTTCTTGCCTAGCTTGAGGCAAGCCCGAACCATGTCCGTTTCTCGGACCTATGCAAGGTCTGCGACAGATTCTTCGGTCGGGCAAGGCAGCATGGGACGAGCCATCGAATTTACAAAACGCCGTGGGCCGATGATCCTCGCATCAACACTCAGGAAAAAAGGGGGATGGCCAAGGCCTATCAGGTCCGTCAGGTTCTGGCCGCCGTCCGGCGGATGAGGGAGGAAGATGAGCCTGAAAAATGACCGGTATTCCTACCGCACCGTCTGGTCCGAGGAAGACGGGG
>CAZFTV010000081.1:0-3942 GCA_964521765.1 uncultured Eubacteriales bacterium | reverse complement strand
CAACGGGTGTCAAGTAGAAAAAGACGGGGAATACCTCGGATTATGCGTCGAGTTCGCCAGCCTGAGCTGGCTAGCCGAATCGCCGGAGGAAGCGCTGCGCGGCATCCGTAAGGTCGTCGCCCGGGCCGTCACCGACATGAAAAAAAGCGGCGAAACGCCGCCAGCGCCCATCTCCGGCCGGACGTTCAGCGGCAAATTCATCGTCCGCGTCCCGCCCGAGGTTCACAGGAAGCTCGCCCTCAAGGCCGCCGAGGAAGGCGTCAGCCTCAACCGCCTGGTGAGCGCCCGGCTGAGCCGCCCGTAGCGCCCGCAGTAGAAAGTGTAGACGCGACCCCGTCTTTCTGATATTTATTTCGCAGGCAAGCAAGTTTTCAAGGAAAGGAGAGCGCCATGAAATCCTGTCCGCACTGCGGAAACGTCACGGAGGACACGGCCAAGTTTTGCGAGCGCTGCGGGGGGAAGATGGCCGCTGCCGCCGCGCCGGCGGCACAGCCGGCCGCGCCGCAGGCCGCGGAGCAGGGGCCCGGAACCTCGGCCCGCCCAGCGCCCGCGGAAGACCCGGCCGAGGAGACGAAATACTGCCCCTACTGCGCCGAGAAAATCAAAAAAACAGCCATCAGATGCCGCTTCTGCGGCCAGCTCCTGGGGCAGGCTCCGGCCGCCGTGAGCGGGGCGGGCGGAGGGGGGGCCGGCGCGCTTCTTCCCTCCACCGACGCGCAAGCCGCGGTCATGCGGCAGATGACCGTCGACATGAAATTCGTGGGGATGGCCCAAATCGTTTACGGCATCCTCTGCTGCGTCGGGATCATCTATGCCATCATCGGCATCCCCCTCATCTATATGGGCATTCGGGCCCGCGAAGCCTCCCAGCGCTTCGACGCCTACGCGGTCTCCAAAAATGCCTCGGACCTTCACAACGGGTTTGAGCGCCTGGGACGGATGTTCCGCATCATCAAAATCATGATGATCGTCTCCTGGGTGGTGATGGGCGTGGGCATCATCATCGCCATCATCGCCTTTTCGGCGGCCTCTTCGAGATACTGAATCGGGAGAGCAAAGTTCCCTTCCAAGTTTCTCTGAAAACCTGATTATTTTGACTTGAGCAGCTCCGGATAGTCTTCCCTGATCCATTTCTCAACCATTTCCTTCAACTGCTTCGCCAAGAGGAACATTTCTCCGGCTTCTTGATCCGAAACAGCTCCCGACCTCTCATAGTCGCTGATATTGCGCTTTTTCCGGAATGCGTCGAACTTGGCTATGAATTCAGCATCGGCTCGGACTGTAAATGTGAGAGATTGAATGATCCGATAATGATGCATTTCTCGGGAGGCGCGATAACCGGCAGCCGCCAGGGCCGCCGAAGCGGATTGAAGGGCTGAATTGTAAGCGATCGCCAGGCGCCAATCGGGGCTCAAGCCTTCGGTCAGGCAATCGCGCAGATCCCGCTCGGAGATACTCAGAAGCTCAGCGATCTCCTGCGGACTCGTCTCGTGGGCGACGAGCCAGTCGTTCCGATGCCAATCGCTCAAGCTCATCCGGGTCGCCGATCAGTAATATCTTTTTCCCTCTTAAGACGGACGTCAGGAAATGCTGTTTTTCTCTCACCTTCGCCCGGAATTCCTTTCTCGAATAGACCGTGGGATTGATTTCCCGGCCCAGCTCCTTTTGCGCGCCCTGGAGCCTGAGCACGACTTCGGAAAAAGTCACTTCACCGACGATCAAGAGGTCGATATCGCTGCCCGGCTTTTCGTTTTCTTCGGCCAGGGAGCCGTAGATGAAAGCCGCGGATATCCGCCCCGTCAGCGGAGCGAGCGCCCGGCGCAAAATGTCTCCCAAACCGGCGGTCTTAGCCATAAGGCTCTTGAGCTCGGGATAGACGAGCGAACTCGGATCCGCGCGGTAATAGACCTGGCGGCCGCTAACCGTCCTCCGGATGATCCCCGCCTCGGACAGCGCCTTCAATTCCCTTTGGACGGCTCCATGCCCCGCCTTGATGGAGCGGCAGATATGCCGGAAATAGAAATTCTCATCCGGCCGGCCGAAAAGCAGTGCCAGGACCGCCGTCCGCGTCTTGCCGAAAAGGGAGGAACCTGCGCTTGTGCTTTTTCTGTTCGTCCCCATAATAGGTACAATTGTACCTATTATGGGGACGTTATTCAAACTTTAAGCTATATTTCGCGGCCTTCTTGGTCCGCTTTTATCTCTATTCCCTTCCACTCTTCATACTTCCTTTAAAAATCGGATTTACCGGCGGAAACCTGACTCTTTCGGAACGCAGCTAGTTCAAGCCGCCTTGGAGCGTTTGATCCCATAACCATCCCATTGTGCGCTTAAACTCGACTCTTCTTTTTTGGAGCGCGGTGGAAAGTGTAGACGCGACCCCGTCTTATTTCACGTTTTGTTCCTGTTTTCAATCCGGCATCGCTTCAAATTCAATTGCAAAATAGATAGAATGGGAAGGACGGAGGCCCCCGACATCAGGCAAAAAAGAACCTCTATTCTTCCATGCGAGAACTTCTGACTTCATCGTCCGGAAAAAGAGAATATATTAATGAGCACAAGATGAAAAATAGCGCCCATAAGAAAAGACTGCAGCCGGGACTGACCTATTGGCTGCCCTTGTTGATGCTGATTTCACTCGCTCTGTGCTGCAGCGTGGAAAATAAGGACTGGGAAAAAGCTCAGGCTGCCGACACCATCGCTTCCTACAATGAATACCTGGAAGCGCATCCGGAAGGAACTCATGTCGAATCCGCAAAATCCAAGATAAGGGAGCATCAATACCTAGAATATGCCGATGCACTCAACCTCATTCCTGTCTACAGGAGTTTCCTAGAAAACTTTCCCCGGAGCCCCCAAAAAGAGTCCATAGAAGACAAACTGGAGAAGCTTTACAACAAAAGGCATCCTGAATTCATCCGCGCCAGGACCGCCAAAATACTCTTCAAGCAGGATCTTGGGGAAGCAGACACAGCACCCTTTGACATCGAAAATATCGCCAAAAAATCCTTGCTCTATGCAGGCCTGGAGCTCAAGGATTATGGCCCTGAAGAGCCCGATGTCGCCCTGGAAATAGACGTTGGAGGGAAACCTCTCGTTGAAACTTACAGCAGCTTCGGCAAACAATATTCCGGGGCTGTTCTCTCGGGAACGATCACATTCCGCACTTCAAAAGGATTTGTATACAGCGAAACGTTCGCGGGAAAATCAAAACCTCCATCCCTTCTATGGGATGTCGGACCCAAGGGGCCTCATCCCACGCCGTTCTCGGCCCCCTGGGAGACCGTCTTCACCATGCCGGGTTCATTCTGTGAGATATTCGTTGAGATCACCCATAAATTCTTAGGAACGGATGTTCTCATTATGTGGCTCAGTTCTTATGATGTGGGAATCACGGACGCGGTTAAGCATAAGATCCGGGAAATAAATGACCCCAGTATAACCGCCCCCTTCTTGAAGATCTTGGAAAGGGACCAGGTCACAACGTGGGCCAAGAATGCGATCTCAATACTTGGAACGATGGAAGATCCTCGGGCTGTCGAGCTGTTGATATCTTCCTTGAGAGGCGAATACTCCGAAGAAGTTACTAATAATCTAAAGAGAATCGAGAGCTTAACCAAGGTCGAAGATCAAACCGCCGATGTTCGCAGGGCCGCCGCCTGGGCTTTAGGAAAGATAAAGGATCCTCGAGCCGTCGAGCCTCTCATTTCCGCGCTCCAAGATCCCATAGTGCGGTTTTGGGCCGCCCAATCACTCAAAGAGATCACCGGAGAAGATTTCGGTGAAAACAAGGAAAAATGGCAGGCCTGGTGGGAAAACACCACAAACAAATCAAAACAAGAGTAAAGAAAATAGCGAAAACGAGATGGTGACGAACCGCGGCGTCTTCTTTTTGCCCGTCGATATCGCCGAGAGACCCGCTTATACTCCCGAGGGATGGTG
>CAZFTV010000080.1:0-8632 GCA_964521765.1 uncultured Eubacteriales bacterium | reverse complement strand
AAGCCTCGTGGACGAGGGGACCGGGGGGAAGGAGGGAGGCCGCTCGCGGCTCCTGCTGCTCATCCTGGACGGCTGGGGGATGAGAGAAGAGAAAGAAGGCAACATGATCGCCCAGGCGCGCACCCCGAACTTCGACCGTCTCTGGTCGGGCTCGCCCCATGCCCTGCTCGAAGCTTCGGGCGAAGCGGTGGGCATGCCGGCCGGAACGGTGGGCAATTCCGAGGCGGGCCATTTTCACCTCGGCGCAGGCCGCCGCGTTCCGCTCGACCTGGTCCGCATCGACCGCGCGGTCGAGGACGGCAGCTTCGCTTCAAATGCGGTGTTCGCCGAGGCGATGGACAAGGTCCGGCGCGAAGGCCGGGCGCTGCACCTCATGGGCATTGTTTCTCGCTACAGCTCCCACGGCATGCTCCGCCACCTGTTCGCTCTCCTCCGCCTGGCGCGCGACCGCGGCCTGGAGCGCGTTTACATCCATGGGTTCATAGGCCGGCGCGGGGAACTGCCCGAGAGCGGTGCGATCTACATCGAGAAGGTCGACGAGGAATGCCGCCGCCTGGGCTGCGGCCGGCTGGTCACGGTCATGGGACGTTTCTGGCCGCTCGACCGCGAGGAGAACTGGGATCGCGTCCGCAAGGCCTACGAGGCCATCGTCTTCGGCCGGGGCCGGGTGGTGAGATCTCCCGAGAATGGGTCATCATCCCAATGACGGAATTCGATCCGTGGCGTTTTCAGGGTGGGGAGCGAGGCCGGCGCTTGTTTCTCCCCCCCCTTAGCGAAACACGGGGGCGATGGGGAGCACGATATTGCTTGCCTTAAAGGGCGTATCGGAATTACCTTGATGGGCATGAACCGAGCGGCGGACGATATGGACAAGATCAACATCGAGCTTAAGAACATCGCCTTCCGCTACGGGCCCATCCAGGCTCTTCAGGGCGTCAGCCTCGCCCTGGGCGCGGGAGCGACCGGGCTGCTGGGGCCCAACGGCGCGGGCAAGAGCACCCTTCTGCGGATTCTGCTCGGTTTTCTAAAGCCGGATTTCGGCGAGGGGCGCGTCCTGGGCTACGACATCAGGCTGGAACAGGCCGACATCCGCCGCCGCGTGGGCTACATGCCCGAGGACGATTGTCTCCTGCCCGGGATGGACGCCGTGACCTTCACTTCCTATCTTGGAGAACTCGCCGGAATGCCGCGACAGGAAGCGATGAAGCGGGCGCACGAAGTCCTGTTCTATGTCGGGCTGGGCGAATCGCGCTACCGCCTGCTGGAAACCTATTCCGGGGGGATGAAACAGAGACTCAAGCTGGCCCAAGCCCTCGTCCACGACCCCAGGCTCCTCTTTCTCGACGAGCCGACGTCGAACCTCGACCCCCAGGGCCGGAAGGACATCCTGGAGCTCATCGTCGACATCATCTCCAGGAAGGACATTCATGTCGTCATCTCCTCGCATATCCTGTCCGATATCGAGTCGGTCTGCGCCCGGGTGGTCATTCTGAACAAGGGTTGCGTGGCGGCCCAGGGGCTTCTCGCCGACCTGAGGCAGGACTGTTTCAATCTGTTCGAGATGCGGGTCAAGGGCGAGCGCGGAGGGTTTATGAAAAAGCTGGCCGGGCTGGGCTGCCGCGTCGAGGAGACCGAGGACGAACTCCTGCGGGTGTTCCTGCCGGCCGGTTTGGACAGGAAGGCGGTCTTCCGCTTGGCGGTCGAAGAGAATATCCAGGTCCGTCATTTTCTCCGGAGCCGGACATCCCTCGAGGACCTCTTCGCCCAAACGGTGGGAGTCGAAGGATGAGCATCCGGGAGAAAGGCTATTACCACTGGGACGGGGAGTTTCTCGAACGGCGCCGGCCGTGGTGGCCCATCGCCCGCTTGGGCATTCGCATGACCTTCAAGAGGAAGTTTTTCAAGTTCGCCTTCAGTTTCTCGTTCCTGCCGGCCTTCGTCTTCCTGGCGGGCATCTACCTCTCCGAGAGGCTCCAGGATTTTCGCGGGATCATCAGGAAAGAAGCCGTTCCCATCAAAGTGCTCCCCGGCTTTTTTCTCCAGTACCTGACGGCGGACTTCCTCCTGTTCATGATTGTCATCATCCTGGTCTTCTGCGCCGCCGGGCTTGTGGCCGACGACCTGAGGCACAACGCCCTGCAGCTCTATTTCGCCAGGCCTCTGGCCAAGAGGGATTATTTCCTGGGCAAGGCGGCCGTCGTCTTTTTCTTCGTCCTCCTCCTGACGCTCGTGCCCGGCCTGCTGCTCGTCGTCTTCAAGCTCATCTTCAGCGGCAGCTTCGGGCTCCTCCGCGACCATCCGGCGCTTCCGTTGGCCATCCTCGTCTATTCCGGCCTGACCGCGCTGTTTTTCGCCTCTTACAGCCTGCTCCTCTCGTCCCTCAGCCGGAACCGGCGCACGGCCTCTCTCCTCATCTTCGGAGTTTACTTCTTCTCCGACATGCTGCACGGGATCCTGAACGGCATTTTTCGCAGCCCTTACATGGGACTCATCTCCCTGAAGACCAACCTCAAGCTTGCGGCCTCGTCTCTGTTCGGAGTCAAGCCGCCCCTGGATGTTCCCCGGGTCTATTCTTTCCTCATCCTGGCCGCGGTCGTCGTTCTGAGCGTTTGGGTTATGAACCGAAAGATCAGGGAGGTCACGGTTATAAAATGAAGGCCGTCATCCAGGCGCTCAAGCTATCCAAGTGGTACGGAAACATCCTCGGCTTGAGCGAGGTCACGATGGAAGTTCAGCCGGGAATCACGGGGCTCCTGGGCCCCAACGGCGCGGGCAAGTCGACGTTGATGAAGCTCCTCACCGGACAGCTCAAGCCCAGCTTGGGCCGCGTCCTGATCCGGGGCGAGAGCGTCTGGAACAATCCCGGCCTGTTCCGGAGAATCGGCTACTGCCCCGAGCACGACAGCTTCTACGAGGAGACGACCGGCTGGCAATTCTTGACCGGGCTGCTGCCTCGACGGCTACGCTTCTCCGGAAGCGGCCCGCCGGTCGGAACAAGCCCTGGCCACGGTTGAACTCCTCTGCGACAAGGACCGGCTCATCCGCGGCTACAGCCGGGGCATGCGCCAGAGGCTGAAGATCGCCCAGGCCCTGGCCCACGACCCGGACATTATGATCCTGGACGAGCCTCTCAACGGACTGGACCCCCTGGGGAAGCGCAGGATCATCCGCCTGGTCAAAGAGCTCAAGGCCGCGAACAGGACCGTCCTTGTTTCGAGTCATGTTCTGCCCGAGGTCGAAGCCTTGACCAGGGACATCATCCTTATCCACCAGGGCAAGATCCTGGCCGCCGGGGACATCCACGACATCCGGGACCTGATCGACACGCATCCCCATGTCGTCGCCCTGCGCTGCAGCCGGCCGCGGGAGCTCGCCGCCCGCTTGATTCAGGAACCGCATGTCCTCAAGGTCAGCCTCGACGCCGGGGGCGTCCTGACGCTCGAGACCGACAACCGGGACCGGCTCTTCAGCCGGCTGCCGTCCCTGTTCCTGGAGCTCGACCTGGAGGTTGAGGAGATCACCTCGCCCGACGACAATCTCCAGGCCGTATTCGATTATCTGGTGGGAAAATGACATGAAAGCCGCGGGAAGGGTGGCGGTCTTTTTCTTCGGCCTGGGCCGCCGGGCCAAGAGGACGAAATTTTTCTTCGTCCTCGGACTTCTCCCCGTGCTGTTTTCCCTGCTTCTCAGGCTGCGTCAGGCCCTGGCGGTCCCCTCTCGCAGCTTCTCGGGGCTGTTTTTCTACTCCAACGTCGTCCTGCCCTTCTATGTGCAGTTCTTTCTGCTGATGCTGGCGCTCTTCTACGGGACGTCCATCATCCTCGAGGAGGTCGAGGGGAGGACCATGCCCTACCTTCTCACCCGGTCCCTGGCGCGGCCGGCCGTGGTCCTGGGCAAGTTCGCGTCCTATGCCGGCCTCGGCCTGCTGATGGTGAACATCGGTCTCTTCGCTTCTTTCCTCATCCTGAGCGTCGAACGGGCGGGCGACTTGTCGGCGTGGCTGACGGTGCTGAGGGACATGGCCGTCCTGGATCTCAGCCTGCTGTGCTACCTGGCCTTGTTCACGTTCCTGGGAACGTTCGTCAAGAGGTCGATCTTCATCGGGCTGATGTTTTGTTTCGGCTGGGAGAACGTGATCGCCTATTTCCCGGGCCTGACCCAGAAGCTGGCCATCTCCCATTACGTCAAGTCGCTCATCCCACAGCCGCCGGGACAGGGGTTCTCCTTCCTGCAGTTGCGCCTCGAGCCCAGCCCGGCCATCGTCGCGGTCCTGGTTCTTCTGGGCCTGACCCTTCTCTTCCTGGCCGCCGCCGGGCTGGTCTTTTCCCTGAAGGAATATCTGTACGAGGACTGATAGCCCGGGCGCTCCCGGCTGAATCCGGCCCGGCCCTTTCCGGTATGGGCAAATCCCTAGAACTGGTCGAACAAGTCGGGCGAATTCTCCTCGGTCGGCTCCTCGATGACGTCCGGCTCCGCCTTGGGAATCATCTGCTCCGCCATGGCAACCAGCTTTTTGATCAGCTCCTCGGGCAGGACGGCGGAGATCGTGACGTGATCCTTGCCCGCGCTGATTTCGATCTTGTTCAGGAGCTCGCCGATCTCGGGCTTCTCCGCGGCGGCCATGCCTCCGAAGGCTTTCAGCCCGTTGAGCATGTCCGCGATCTGCTTGAGCTTGGCTTCATCCGACCCCTTGCCCTTGATCTCCAGGAGAACGTTCTGGTTCTGGTAGTCGAAGGACAGCAGGACGGATTTCAGGGCGTCCATGTTGCCCAGCATGGGGACCTGGCCGGAGGTCTCCTTCATGGCCTCGGCGGGGATGAGGAAGACTCCCCAGACGAGAGAGGTCTTTTTGGCTTCATTGACCAGGGGCATGAGCTCGGCGTTCTTGCGAAGGCTGTCTTGCCTGCCCTGGAAGATGTCGATGACCGCTTCGACGAGCGCGGGCGAGCCGGCGATGATGTTGGCCTCGTCCAGGAAGGCCAACCGCATTTCCTCCGCTTCGTCGGCGTCCCGGGGGGGCGTGTAGATCGTGACGCCGCTGTAATCGGTCTCCTGGACGTCCCCTTCCTTTTTCAGGCTGGCCAGGAGCGCGTCCTTGTTGTACTTCAGGTTGACGACGCCCACGCCCTCCTGTTTCTTTCCGTCGCCCATCTTCACTCCGACGGCCAGGTAGCGGATGTCCTTCTGGGGATCGACGCCTGTTTTCTCGACGAACTCCTTGAACTCGCCTTCGGCCTGGGCTTTTTTCATGAAATCGGCGACGGTTTCGACCTTCATGCCGTTGAGGACATCCACGACGATGACGCCCTGGACATCCTTGGGGATGAGCAACAAGAGGTCCTGGGCCTTGGCGGCGACGCCGCCCGCCTTCGGCTTGCAGGCCGAGAAGGCCAGCAGAACGAGAAGAAAGGATAGGCCGACAACCGAGATTTTTTTCATATTCGATCCCTCCTGGTGGAGATAGGTTTTGCGCCACGACACAGACGCTGTTTCACTATAGCAGAAGAGCCCCGCAACCGCAAATCAACTTGCGCTCCGCCGAGGCGATCGGGCCGCAGCCCGGGGGGAAGGCCAGAAATTCGGTCGACGCCCGGCGGCAAATGTGAGCCGCCCCCGGCTTTGGCCGAAGAGGATGGTAGGGCCTTGCGGCCAGGGCCTTCAGGCGAGGCGTTTTCTGCGATTCCGTGAGGCGCGCGAGTCTCTCCGCGGCTAACGGGCCGAGCGATTCGAAGGGGACGGGCTCGAAAGGGCCGGTCAATAGCCATACAATGATGCCGGGGAGCCTGAGAGATGAATAACGGGAAGAGAGAGCCTTCGCCCCTGCAGCGGATCATCGCCCGGCGCCGGAGCATCCGGCGTTTTCTCGACATGCCCGTGGAGCGGGAGAAAATCCTGGCCTGCCTCGATGCGGCCCGGCTGGCTCCCTCAGCGGAAAACGCCCAGCCCTGGCGGTTCATCGTCCTGGACGACCCGGAAGCCAAGAGCGCTTTCTGCCGCGAGGCGTTCAGCGGCATCTACGGCCGCACCCGTTTCGCCGAGCTCGCACCCGTTCTCGTCCTGATCCTGTCCCGGACCGAATTCGTGCCCCACAGCCTGGGAAAACGTCTGCAGGGCATTTCCTTCCAGCTTGTGGACATCGGCATCGCCGGCGAGCACCTGGTCCTTCAGGCCACGGAGCTCGGGCTCGGCAGCTGCTGGATCGGATGGTTCCATACGCGCCGGGCTCGCAAATTCTTCCGCATCCCAAAAAGGTACAAGATCGCCGGCCTGATTGCGCTGGGCTATGCCGAGCCTCGAGAGTTGAAAGAGCGCAAAAAGAAAGCTCTGGAAGAAATCGCCTGGTTCAACGGCTTCAAGGGGTAAGAACCTCAGCGGCTCATCAGGCTTGGCCGCGGCCTCATCTCAGGCCGACCCTGTCCCGTTGAGGTGCGCCCCGGCCGTTTGGGGCCGAGTCCCGGGTCGCGCGGGGAATTCAGGGCTTCGACGGGGCCGTCGTTCCGCGGAAAATAAAATAGGCCGGGACTCCCAGGGCCACGGTCAGGAGGGCGATCGAGGAAGGGACGGGCCTTTCCATAAACCCCAGGACCAGGATCGAAACTCCGGCCAGGAGGTAGATCAGGGGGAAAACGGGAAATCCCGGCATGCGATAGGGCAGCTCTTTCCGGCGCCTCAGGATGAAGACGCCCAGAACGGCAAGAAGGGGAAAGAGGCCCAGCGAGAACCCCATGTAGGTCAGGATTTGGTCGAAGGACCCCGAGAGGACGATGGCTCCGGCGATTCCAGCCTGGAGGAGGATGGACGTCGAGGGCACGCGCCGCTTGGGATGGACCTCGGCAACCTTCTTGAAGAACAGACCGTCCCGGGCCATGGAATAATACACCCGCGGCCCGAGAATGATGAAGGCGCTCAGGGACGAGAACTGGGCGAAGGCGATGAGCAGGGTGATGAGCTTTGTGGAGGAGGCGCCGAACAGGCGGCCGGCAGCCAGACTTCCCACGGGGATGACGCCGCTCATGCCTGCTGCGGGCAGGGCGTAGACGTAGAAGATGTTCAACCCGGCATAGAGAAGAATGACCATGCCCGTCCCCAACAGCAGGGAGCGGGGGATGTTCCGGCCGGGGTTTCGGACTTCCGAGCCGATGTAGGCCGCGGCGTTCCAGCCGCTGTAGGAGAACATGATCCACATCAGGGACAGGCCGATGACCTTCCATCCGCCGAGGTCGAAGCGGAATGGCTCGGCGGCGGCGAAGTGGGACCAGTCTCCGCCGCTTCGGGTCAGGCCGGCGATGATGAGCGCCGCGATCAGGCCGACCTTCAGCCCGGTGAGGACGTTCTGGACCCTGGCTCCCCAGCGGAGGCCCTGGAGATGGAGGAGGGTGAAGAGGAGAATGGCCAGCAGGGCGTAGATTTTTTTCAGCAGCCCGCCGGGGATCCCCGGGACGGCCAGGATTTCCGGGAAGGCCCGGGCCAGGTACTCGGTCATGCCGATGGCCGAGGCGGCGATGGGCGCCGAAAACCCGACGAAGAACGACACCCAGCCGCTCAGGAAACCCAGAAGCGGATGATACAATCTTGAGAGGAATAGGTATTCTCCGCCCGCCTGAGGATAGGCCGCCCCGAGCTCGCTGTAGGCGAAAGCCCCGGCCAGGGCGATCAGTCCGCCCGCCGCCCAGAGCCCCAGCAGCAGCAGGGGATGGCGGAGCTGCTCCATGAGCAGGCCGGAGGTGGTGAAAATGCCCGCGCCGATCATGTTGGCGATGACGATGTTGGTCAGGGGGAAGAGCCCGAGCCGGCGTTCGAGGCCGTTGAGCTTGTTCATCGACTCAAGCCTGGCGGATTTTTTGTTCCGTGTTGTATCCCTGCGGGCCGAAGGGCTGAAGCTTCTCGACCCAGATTTGCTCCAGGATCGTCAGCTCGTCGTTCAGGCTGAAATTCGGGTCGTCCTTGATTTCCACGGTTTCCAGGATCTCGAAGACAAAATTGTCCGGGCCGTGCTCGTTCCAATCCCTCTGAAGGTCCGCGTTGCGATGCTGACCTATGGTCAGCAGAAACCGGTGGCGGTTCAAGGGGCCCTCCAGGTTCAGGCTGCTTCCGAGCAACACCCGGCCGTTGACCGTATTCTTGATGAGGAACACGCCGGCCGGTTTCTTCCGCTCTCTATACTCCCTTTTCAGGTCCTGTCTTGATTTCATTTCTGGTGCCTCTCCTGCTTCCATTCTTAACCAAAGCTGCCCGAGATACGTTGCCGGGGAGAGCCCTGAAGGCTGCGGCTCGGTGTCCTAGTGTCCCGTCTCACAATTCCCTTGTCTTAATCATCCCAAGAGACGGGACACTTCCAGGGGGGAGTCCCCTTGGAGGGGGAACCCGCTTCGCGTTTCCCCCTTCCAACGGTCGCTTCGCTCCCTGCCTCCCTTTCTCGCGCGGGGCATGAACCCCGCGCTGCGACCAAGGGGGCATACCCCCTTGGAACCCCCGACGACCGGTTCCCCGCGGCAAGCCGCGGGGCATGTTCGCCGGTCGTCAAGCTCCCCTCTCGGCGCTTCGCTTCGCTCCGCTGACTTCCTGAGGGGAGCCTCGCCGCCCCCCTCAAACTCCCCGGCGGTTGTGCGTCTTTTGAGATGGGTACAATGCC
>CAZFTV010000079.1:3681-8704 GCA_964521765.1 uncultured Eubacteriales bacterium | reverse complement strand
ATTTTGCAGAACTCATATATCACTACGACCACTTCGCTTCTTCGATTCTATTGCCAAGGTACCGCCGCAAATTTGTTTCACGTCATGAGTTCCGGTTCTTCTTTTCGATGCTCTTCACACGCCCGAAGATCTTCCACGTTCTGCCTGCGCCGGCAAAGCTGGGGATCAGGCCCAGGGAGGCCAGGCCCGTGAGCTTCTCCACGTCCTCGGGAGTCTTGAGGGACGTGTCCATGAACTCGACGGTGAAGGCCAGTCCCAGCCCCAGGAACAGCCCCCACATGATGGAGACGAGGATGTTTCTCATGACGTTCGGGGATACGGGGCTGTTGGGCAGCAGGGCCTTGTCGATGATCCGGATGTCGCTCGTGCGCTGGCCGGTGACGCGCGCGGAGACCTGCGTCTCCTGCTGCTTGGAGAGGAGAAAGGAAAGGAGCGTCTGGGCGCCGTCCACCTCGGCCTTCAGCACATTGTAGCGGACCTTGTTGCTGCTCGACTCCACCACGTCCCGCTTCTGATCGCCCATCATCGCCTTGAGCGTTCCTTCCTCTTTCAAGGCGGCCCGGTACTCCGACTCGGCCCCATCCCGGGCGTTCCGGATTTCGGTCTGGAGCTGGGCTTTCTGGGTGTCGAGGCGAGACTTGAGGCGCTGCATTTCGGGGTAGGTTTCCTGGTAAAACTTCAGTTTCTCGTCGTATTCGATCTTGGTTTTCAGATAGTCCGTGAGCAGCCCGCTGACCGTGGCGTTCGAAATCCGGGTCGGCGTGCTCAGGGCGTCCAGGTTCAGGCCGCGCAGCTCCCTCAGCACAGACTCTTTGTTGACCCGCTTGATCTGGGCCTGCAGGTAGGCGTTGTACAAGTTGGAAAACTCGCCCACCGCCGTGTCCTCCTGATTGCTGAGGAACATCAGGTTCTTTTCCTGGCCGTATCTCTGCAGCTCCCGCTGCTTGACTTCGAGCTCGGTGCGAAGCTGGGCGATCTGTTCGGTGAGGAAATCGGAGGCTTGACGGGTCGCCTCATAGCGGGCCTCGATGGAGTAGTTGTAGAACTCCTCGACCAGGGTGTTGACGATGTCCTGGGCCAGCCGGGGATTGGAGGACTGAAAACCGATCTGCACCAGCCCCGTCCCCTCCACGATGCTCGTCCGGATCCGGGCGATGACCCGTGCGGCGAGCTGGGCGTTCCTCTCCTGGAGCACCTCGGGGCTGGAGAGGTCGTCGTTCGCCCCGGCCGGTTTGGGCCTGCCCCTCAGCCAGCGGAGGGTGATAAAGCTCTTGATGGGTTCGAGGAGGCTCGTCGATGCCCCGCCCTTTTCCTCATAGTCCGGGCTATTGAGGAGGTCCAGCTTCTTGACGACGCGCTCCCCCAGTCCGCGGCTCCTCAACAGCTCGAGCTGGGTGTTGAAAAACCTGTCCTGGAAGCCGAAGCCGGACTGGTTTCCGCTGAACAGGTCCTGAATGCTCGTGTACTCCGGCCGGGGATTCTCGATGAGAATGGTGGCCGTGGCGCGATAGATGGGCGTGGCCGTAAACGACAGGATGGCCACGGCCGTGACCACGACCAGCAGGAAGGTGAGGACGATCCACTTCCTCTTCAGGAGGATCCGCCAGAAGAAGAGCAGGTCGATCTCGGTTTTCTGGGGCTTGACCGGCATGAGCCTATCCGTTTTCCCTAGAAGATCGATTCTCCGACGATGATAACATCCTCGGGCTCGAGACGCATGTCTTTTTTCTTTCCCCTGATGATGTCCCGAACGTTGACCCGGACCTCCTTTTCGACGCCCTGCGCGTCCACGCGGCGGACACGGACGTCCCTTTGGTTGGCCCGGTCGGTGAAGCCGCCCGCTTTGGTGATGGCCTTGAGCAAGGTCGGCATGCTGCTCAGTTTCACCTCCAGGGCGCCGGGAGTTTTAACCGCTCCCAGGATATAGACCACGATGTTGCGGTCGGCGGGGACGTTGACGACGTCGCCGGGCTGAAGGGGGATGTCCAGCCGGCTGTCCAGGTTGGACATGAGGCTCTGCAGGGGAATGCGCAGGGACATGCCCTCCTTGCCGTCCTGCTTGCGGATGAGGATGACTTCCGGCCCCGCCTGGGGGGTCGGGCCCCCGGCGAGGACGAGCATTTCCAGGAGGTTCTGGCTGCCGAGGAGCGGGAAGATCCCGGGCTTCAGCACGGCGCCGATCATATACACCACTCGGCTCTGGTATTGCTTGATGAGGACCGTGACCCGGGGATTGCGCAGAAAGGAGTCCTTGAGCAGACGGACGAGCTTTTCCTCGACCTCGGATTTCGTCAGTCCGTTGACGTCGACCTCACCCAACAGAGGAAGGGTGATTCTGCCCATCTCCGATACGGTTACTTCCAGGTTGGTCAGGGATTCCACGCCGTAGACGTCCACCTGGAGGACGTCCTTGGAGCCGACGCGGTACTCGTCCATCACGGAGACTTGAGAGAAAAGACCGATCGCCAGGAGCGAGAACAATATAAAGCCCGGCCGGACCCTTGATTTCAAAGAAATTAGCCTCATCATTGGCCCTCTCATCCTCCAAAGCATTCCTATTTTCCTCCATTCGGCCCATAAATACAATAGCAATAAACGGGCCAATCTCTCTTCATTGACAAAAAAGAATGCCTTCGAATACTATGCCGGAGAGGGGATCTTATTAAATGAGCCGAGTCAGGCCATGAATGTCCTGGTCATCACCGGCCAGCCGGATGAATTCAACACCTTGAGGCAGGCCGTCCGGGCGGAGGGAGGGGAAGTCAAGTTCCTCCCGCCCGAGGAGGATCCCCGGGGGGAGATGCAAAAGGGCTCGTTCCAGGTCATTTTTCTGGACGCCGACGACCTGGGCGCCGGGACCCGCCGCCTTTTGGGCTTCATAAAAAAGACCGACCCGCTCACCGAGGTCGTGATCTGCGCCAACCGGGCGACGGAGAGGCTGGGCATAGACTGGATCCTGGCCGGGGGCTCGGACCTGCTCAGCAAGCCTCTCCGGGACGAGGCGGTGCGCCTGGTCCTGCAAAGGACATCCGCCGGCCTGCGGCTGCGCAGAGAAACCTACGCCCTGGAAAGAAAGCTGGAGAAGAAGTACGTCTTCCAGGGGATAATCGGCAAAAATCCCGTGCTCAGGGAGGCGCTCAGCCTGGCGAGAAAAGTGGCCGGGCACTTCTCCGTCCTGCTCCTGTGCGGCGAAACAGGCACGGGCAAGGAGCTGGTCGCGGCCGCTGTTCACCGGCTCAGCCCCTTTGCCCAAAAGAAGATCGTCGTCTGCGACTGCACGGCCATCCCCGAGCATCTTTTCGAGTCGGAGCTCTTCGGCCATGTCCGCGGCGCCTTCACCGGCGCGGTGCGCGATAAAAAGGGCTTGTTCGAGGAAGCCGACGGCGGCATCCTCTTCCTGGATGAAATCGGCGAGCTCCCGACGACTGTCCAGTCCAAGCTGCTCAGAGTCCTGGAAACGCATGAAATCCGGCGCCTGGGCTCGACCGAAAGCCGAAGAGTCGACGTCCGCATCATCACCGCTACAAACCGGAAGCTGGAAGAGCTCATCCTGAAGAAAGAGTTTCGCGAGGACCTCTTCCACCGGTTGAATAAGGTCGTCATCCAGCTTCCCCCGCTCAGGGAGCGGACCGAGGACATCATCCTCCTCGTCCGGCATTTCATCGACCATTTCAACGAAAAGTTCGATAAATCCATCCGAGGGTGCACCCAGAGGGTGCAGAAGCTCTTTATCCATCATCCCTGGCCGGGGAACGTCCGCGAGCTCAAAAATATCATCGAGCGCGCGGTCATTCTCTGCGAAAAAGATTTCATCGACCTGGACGACCTTCCCGCCTCGCACCGGGATTCGCCGGGGATCCAGTGGAAAAAATTCTCCGGCCGGCAGACCGGACGCCCGACGCTCAAAGCGCTGGAGAGGGATTATATCGCCTTCCTCCTCGAGGAGAACCGCTTCAATATCCGGGAAACGGCCATACTTCTGGACATCAACCGCTCCACCCTCTATGAGAAACTCAGGGAGTACGGCATCGCCATAAAGAGGCCGGCTCCGGACGCGGCCCGGCGTCCCAGGCGTTGATTCGCGCCGGCGCCCCGCGTCTTCCCCAAAACGCTCGCGCCGAAAATCCCGCGGCAGCGCGCGGGATGAGGCGCAGGCCGACATGTCCGAAAAGACGACATCTAGCCTGATTGTTAAGGCGCGCAGCATTTTTGGCCCGTCAAGATCCGCTCCTGACGGATAACCCGACACATTTCGACTCCCCGTCCCGAGCGCCCTTCTTACCGATTTCCTTGATAGGCAATACAAACCGCCTGGTCTGCTCTTCATGGCATCTTCCTTGCGTCTTATCTGAGCGCAATGAACACAAAGGGAGAAGATGTTATGAAAATCAACAAGCAGCTCTTTATTTGCGCCGTGGCCATTCTCGTGGTTTTATCGCCTCTTTGCGCCGCTGAAACGGCCGGGACTTTCCGTACGGGCCTTTTGTCATTCTCCGACGCCAACGATGGGGGATATTTCAACTCTCAACTCATCGCCTCATACAGGGCCAACCTGGCCGCGGAGACCGACGCCGCGGCTTCCCCCGCCGAAGTTCGCCCTCCCGGGTTCACCTTCCAGAGCCATCCCGTCTTCACCCCGAAAAACCGGTTCCATTTCGAGGGCGCCGCGTTCACCGGGTCGCTGTTATCGCTGGCGGCCTTGAACGCGGCCGATTTCTTTTCCACCCGTGAAGCCTTGAAATATCCGGGCACGGCGGAAGCGAACCCCGTCATGTCTCTGTTCGTCAAGAACACCTGGGCCTTTGCCGCGGTGAAACTGGCCACGACAGTCTACTTATCTTACACACTAAGGAAGATGCGCGGCCGGAACAAAACAACGGCCTGGGTCATGAGCCTTGTCGCCAACGCCGTTTATTCCTGGGTCGTCTACAACAACTTGTCGGTTATCGAAAAAGTGAGAGCCCGCTAATGCCGAAACCCCATGTCGTCCAAGAGATGGGCCTGACTCAGATGCTGGATCAGG
>CAZFTV010000079.1:3184-3641 GCA_964521765.1 uncultured Eubacteriales bacterium | reverse complement strand
CGGCGGGGCGCGCGCCGGGCCCCAGCGAGGAACGGGATCGACGCCGGATTCTCGTCATCGACGATTCCGAGGATACCCGACGGATCATCGAGCGCTGGGGTCTGAAGCTCGGGGTCGAGGTTAAAACCGCCGGCGACGCCGGGGACGCCTTCCAGATGATGTTGGACAACAGCTTCCATCTCATTTTTCTAGACCTCCGCCTCCCCTCCATGTCCGGGTTCGACGTCCTCAAGGGCCTGCGGAGCATCCAGAGAACGCGGTCCCTCCCCCCCGCTCCCGTCGTCTGCCTGACGGCCTCAAAGGAGGAAAAAGGCAAGTGTCTCGAGGCCGAATTCGACGGGTTCCTCGAAAAGCCCATCGACAGGTCCGAGCTCTGCGCGTTGTTGAATCATCATGCCCCCCCCGCTCCGGATAAAAAAACGCCGGAATCCGGCGACGACATTCGCGCCCTCATCCC
>CAZFTV010000079.1:0-3147 GCA_964521765.1 uncultured Eubacteriales bacterium | reverse complement strand
CGATGACCAAATCCCTGGCCGGCGGGGATTAGGAACACGTTCAATTCCTGGCGCACCGGATGAGGGGCTCGGCCGGAAGTTTCGGTTTTCCGGAGATCTCCGAGCTGGGGCGTCAACTGGAGCATGCGGCCGGCGCTAAAGACATGGCCCTTTGCCTGCTGAGCCTGTTAAAGCTGACGGTTGTGCTCCGGGAAGCGGAAGCCCGTCTACAAAGAATAGCTCGCTGCGCCTCCCCGAATAGCTAAAAGGATCAGGCTGACGACTCGGGCCTGAAATTCTTCTCCCGAATCAGGCGGAGACAGGAGTCGACGACGGAGGGGTCGAAGAGAGATACCTTGTGGTCGCTGATTTCCTCGAGCGCCAGCTCGACGCTGAAAGCGGGCCGATACGGACGGTGCGAAACCATGGCCTCGACCACGTCGGCCACGGCCAGGAGGCGGGCCTCAAAAATGATGTCGGCTCCCGCAATCCCCCGCGGATATCCCGTCCCGTCCAGCCGTTCGTGATGCTGATAGACAGCCGCGGCCACGGGCCAGGCGAAATCCAGCTCTCTCAGAATATCGTAGGCCACGAAAGGATGTGTTTTGATGATGGCAAACTCGTCTTCATTGAGGGCGCGCGGCTTGTTGAGGATGTCGGAGGGCACGGCCGTCTTGCCGATATCATGGATGGAGGCTATGATCCGCAGCCCGGCAATCATGTTCTCGTCGCATCCCATCTCCCGGGCGACCGCGCAAGCCAGCCGGGTCACCCCGCGCTGGTGGCCGGCGGTATAGGGGTCCTTGAACTCCGTCACTCGCACGAGGGTCCTAATGATGCTGTCCAGCGTGGTTTGAACATGGCCGAGCTTATCGAGGATGAGGCTCTCGCTCTCGGCATCGCGTTTCTTTTTGTCATTCATGAGATCTCACCGGCTCCTCCTGTATGCGCTGCGCCCTCGGCGTCGCGAGGACGCGGGAAAGGCTGCTGGTTGAACGGCTCCTGGCGATAGCGATTTCCGCCGTCTCGGCAAGTCGCGGCCACATCAATCTCCGGGACGCTATCGTACCGCCGCCTGCCTCCCGCATAAGCAAAATTCAAGCAAAAAAAAACGCTTCATCGAATTAGTCGCAATCCGGCCTAGAAAAGTGAAAAATCCCCCCCCTCCCGTAAATATATCTTTTGCGCTCTTTCTTGTTGACTTATAATAATGTCCATTGCCGAGCGAGGAAGCTTAATGAAGCCGGACATGTCTCCATCCGAGGCCCGCGTGAAAATCCTCGTCGCCGATGACGATGCGGTGGCGTGCCGCATGCTTCAGCGGCATCTCACGGACTGGGGGTACCAGCCCCTCGTCTGTGACAACGGCCATGCGGCCTGGAGGCTCCTCAGGCGGGAGAGAATCTCCCTGGCCGTCCTGGACTGGATGATGCCCGGGGTGAGCGGGCCGGAGCTCGTGCGCAAAGTCCGCGACCTGAAAAAGAGCGGCTACACGTACCTGATCCTGCTCTCCGCCCGCTCCGACCGCCGCGATGTCCTGGCCGGGCTGTCCTCCGGGGCGGATGACTACATGACCAAGCCCTTGCATCTCGAGGAGCTTCGTGTCCGTCTCCAGGTCGGCGAACGCATCCTTCGCCTGGAAAAAAGCCTCATTCAGGCGAAGAAGAAGATGCAGAAGCTGGCGTATTCCGATCCCATAACCGGCCTCTGGAACCGGCGGAAAATCATGGAATTCCTCGGTGAAGAATGGGCCCGCAGCCTGAGGCAGCGCCAATCCCTGGGGCTCATGCTCCTCGATATCGATCATTTCAAGCAAATCAACGACCGCTACGGACATCCCGCCGGCGACGGCGTGCTGATCGAGTTGAGCCGGCGGCTGAGAAAGCTCTCGCGGCCCTACGACCGCGTCGGCCGCTTGGGCGGGGACGAGATGATGATCCTCGCCCCCGGCTGCGGCCGGGACGATATTCTGAAGACCGCCGAGCGCCTCAGGGAGGCCGTGGCCGCCAAGCCCTTTTCCACGGCCGGCAAGAAGATACCGGTGACGGTCAGCCTGGGCGTCGCCGCGACCGACGGCCTCCTGAAGATGAAGCCGCCGGCGCTCATCCAGGCCGCTGACAGGGCGCTTTATCAAGCCAAACACAGGGGCCGGAACATGACCGTCATCCATGTTCCCAGGAAAGGCCGGTGAAAATGGCAAAGAAGAAAACAAGCGATAAAACCGCGGCATCTCGTCTTGAAGCCCTCGAGGAAGTCCTGGCCGAGAAAACGGCGCAGGTCGATTTTTTCAACGCCCTCTGCAAGTCCTGCCGCGTCACGAACAAGCCGCCCGACCGGGTGTTGGAGGAAATCGTCGAAACCCTCGCCGCCCCGCTCAAGCGGATGGGCCTGACGGGCCTGAGAATCGCCTGGAACGGCCATGATGTCCGCTCCTCGAAATTCAAGAGTTCACGGGCTGTGATCGTCCATAAATTTCTCCCGAGCCGCCGGCGGGCGGGGAGGATGGAAATCCATCACCGCGCCGCAAAGCCCGGACAGGTTCGTGCCCTGAGAGACATGTCCGAGAGGGCCATCGTGTTCCTCGAACGAATCCTGGCCGAATTCGAGCTCCGGGCCGCGGAGGAGCGCAACAAGCATCTTTTCGAGTGCGCGCCGGACGGCTACTACATAACCGACAGCAGAGGGAATTTCCTGGACGGGAACCGGGAGTCGGAAAAAATCACCGGGTTCAGAAAGAACGAGCTGATCGGCGGAAACATCCTGAAAGTCGGCCTGCTTTCCCCGGCGCAGATTCCGAAAGCGGCCGGCCTCTTCGCCCGAAACATGATGGGGAAGCCGGCGGGACCCGATGAGTTCACCCTCCGGCGCAAGGACGGCTCCGTCGTCGATGTGGAAATCCGCACCGTCCCCATACGGCTGGGAGAGGAAAAGTGCGTGCTGGGCATCGCCCGGGACATTTCCGAAAGAAAGAAGACGGATCAGGCTTTCCGCGACTTGATCGAACACTCCCTCCAGGGTCTGGCTATCTTCCAGGGAAACCGGCTGGTCTATCTCAACGACGCCGGGGCAGGAATACTTGGCTTTAAAAAGGAGGACGTCGCCAAGATCTCGGCCAAGACCTTGAAAATCCTCCTCTATCCGGACGACCTGATGGAGCTCATGCCGGAG
>CAZFTV010000078.1:6430-8883 GCA_964521765.1 uncultured Eubacteriales bacterium | reverse complement strand
CCAGGGACGACCGGGAGGGGCAGGGCGCCTCTTGGGCCAGGGCCAACCTGGAGAAGCTCGCCTACAGCGTCAAACCTCTGGACTACGCCCTCCCCGGCCGCATCCCGCCGGATTGCGCCCTGCTCGTCATCGCCGGGCCCGAGGTCGACCTCTCGGCCGACGAGTGGTCGGCTGTCCGGGACTACATCCGCGGCGGCGGCCGGGCTCTTTTTTTGCTCGACCCCGGCCGGACGCCCGCCCTCGCCTCCCGACTGGCCGAATTCGGCGTCAAGGTGGAGGGCGATTTCATCTTCGACGAGCTTGCGGCTTATGTCGTGGGCGACGAGCGCTGGCCCTTGACCGCATCCTTCGAGAAGCATCCCGTCACGCAGGAACTTCGTTACGCCGCCTTCTTCCCCAACGCGCGCTCGGTCGACGCCGCGGAGCAACCGCCCGAGGGATCGACCGTCACCGTCCTGGCCAGGTCCAACAACGCCCCAACCGCCCTCATGCCGGGGGCCTGGTCCGAAAGAAGCTTCGACCAGAATCCGCCCCGCCTCGACCCGGAGCTGGACAAGCCCGGTCCCGTGCCCATGGGCGTCGCGGTCACGGTCAAGATGCCGGGCTCATCCGGAAACGAGGGCCCGGCGGCCGGCCCTGAGGGCGGGACCGGCGAAGAATCCAAGGGCCCTGAAGGCCGTCTCATCGTCTTCGGTGATTCCGACTTCGCTACCAACCGCTTCTATTACTTCAACAACAACCCGGCCAACGGCCTGCTGTTCTTGAATGCCGTAAACTGGCTGGCCGAGGAGACGGACCTGATCTCAATCCAGCCCAAGACACCTTCCCTGCACGCCCTGAGGCTGACTCCCGAGCGCTCGCGGACAATCTCCCTCATCACGCGGATCATCCTGCCCCTTCTCGTCCTCGCGGCGGGTCTTTTCATCTGGCTCCAGAGGAGGTCGCGGTGAAGTTTAAAACGACACTCGTCCTCCTGGGAGTCGCCGTCGCCCTTCTCGTCCTCGTGCTCTTCGTCCTGCCCCGCAAGCCCGTCGAAGAGCCGGCCGGGGCTCAGGGGCCTCAAGTGACCGACCTCCAGGCCGAGGAGGTCGAGAGGATCGTCCTCAGCGGCGGGCCGGAGATGATCGAGCTTCGAAAGGACGACCAGGGAGAATGGAGGCTCGTGGAGCCCATCCAGGCCCAGGCCGACTTCAGCGAGGCCGACCGCCTGGCCGAGGACCTGTCCCGGCTCAGGGCCGAGCGAGTGGCCGACGAGTCGCCCTCCGACCTGTCCGCCTACGGTCTTCCCGGCCGAGAGGTCCGGCTGTGGCTCAAGGGCCAGCCGGAGAGCGTCCGCATCCTGCTCGGCGACGAGAATCCCGTGGACGGCACGCTCTACGGCCAGCGGGCGGGCGAGAAGAGGGTCGTCCTCCTGCCCGTTTCAATGAAAACACTCCTGGATAAAAAATCGTTCGATTACCGCAAGAAGGACATCTTCAGCTTTGAAACCTCGAAGGTAAGCCGCATCGCGGTCCGCGCCAAGGATGACGCCTGGCAGGCGGCCCGGAGGGACGAAGAATGGTTCCTGGAAAAACCCGTATCCGGCCTGGCCGAGAGGTTCAGACTTGAGGGCGTCATCAACTCCCTGTCCGGGTTGCGGGCCACGGAATTCATCTCGGAACAGAAAACGGACGCCGACCTCAAGGCGTTCGGCCTGGACAAGGCCGAGGTCGAAGTCGAGCTTTCCCTGCCCGCGTCCGGACAGGACGTGAAGTTTTTCCTGTCTAGAAAGGATGACAAAGCCTTTGCCACGACGTCCGCGTCCGGCAAGATCATCGCCGTCGAGTCCTATATTCTCGCGGACTTAGCCAAGAAGCCCGAGGAGCTGAGGGAAAAGGGCGTCGATGTCTTCAATGCCTGGGAAGCCGATCGGCTGAGCCTGAAGTCCGGGAGCCTGGCCGTCACCCTGTCCAAGGACAAGGAGGGTCGATGGAGGTTCGAGTCGGGAGGGCTGGGCGAGGCGGACTCCTCCAGAGTCGAATCCTTCATCCGGCAGGTCGACAGTCTGCAGGCCGTGGAATTCATCGACCGGCCCGGTCCCTTGGCCTCCTACGGCCTGGACAAGCCGCGCGCCGAGATCGTCATCGGCGTCAAGGACCCCGAGGGGAAGGCGCGCCGGGTGACCGTCCTTGTCGGCGCGGAGGACACGGAGAAAAAACAAACGGTCGTGAAAAATCCCAGGCTCGGCTATCTTCTTCGCGTCGACTCGTCTTTCCTGGCCGACATCCCCAAGACGGCCGAGGACTGGAAGAAATCCGAAGAAGACAAAGCTTCCGACGAGATTGAAAGCTAGGCGGACGTGACCCGACTCGAAGCCGCGGATTTTGTGTCGCGGCTTCGGAAATGGTATCGGGGGAGCAAGAGGCCGCTCCCCTGGCGCCGGACCCGCGACCCCTACCGCATCTGGGGATCGG
>CAZFTV010000078.1:6031-6420 GCA_964521765.1 uncultured Eubacteriales bacterium | reverse complement strand
CGCGACGAAGGATCCGTACGCCATCTGGTTGAGTGAAGTGATGCTTCAGCAGACCACCGTGGAGGCCGTCGTCCCCTATTACCGGCACTGGATGAAAAAATACCCGGACCTCAAGTCCCTGGCCCGGGCCTCCCTCCCTCGCCTGCTCAAGGACTGGCAGGGGCTGGGCTATTACGCGCGCGCTCGAAACCTGAAATCCGCCGCCCGTCTTATTCTCGAACGGCACGGCGGTCGCTTCCCGGACACCGAAGCGGAACTCGTCCGGCTTCCGGGCATCGGGCCGTACACCGCCGCGGCGATTCTCAGCCTGGCCTGGGACAGGCCCATTCCGGTCCTGGAGGCCAATGTCCGGCGGGTGACGGCGCGGCTTCTCCGCCTCCTCGGCCCGC
>CAZFTV010000078.1:3053-5956 GCA_964521765.1 uncultured Eubacteriales bacterium | reverse complement strand
CTGTTCAATCAGGCCATGATGGAGCTCGGCGCGCTCGTCTGCCGGCCCGCGTCTCCCCGCTGCGCGGCTTGCCCCGTCACCGGCATGTGCCGGGCCCATCGGCACGGAGAACAGGAGGTTATTCCTCCTAGGAAAACGAGGCCGACCCAGCGGGTGACGGCCGCCGTGGCCGTCATTCACAGAAACGGAAAAGTGCTCATCCAGCGGAGGCCGGACAAAGGCCTCCTGGCCGGGCTGTGGGAGTTTCCGGGCGGCAAGGTCGAGCCGGGCGAAAAGATGAAATGCGCCCTGCGCCGCGAGATCCGGGAGGAGCTGGGAGTCGAAGCCCTGGACCTCGCCTTCCTGGGCCGGGTCAAACACGCCTACACCAGATACGTCGTGGACTTGCATGCTTTCCGCTGCCGGTTGAAAAGCGTTCCCCGCCCCTCGGCCCGCAGACGCTGGGTCAAGCCCTCGGCGCTGGGGCGCTACGCTTTCCCCTCGGGGAGCGCAAAAATCGTCGATAGGCTGTCTGAGCTCGCGGGCTATCATGCCTGGCCGCGAGGACGGCAGGCGGAACGGTGAAATCCTAGGGACCGGGCGCGATATGGACATTCGATACGTTTTCGTCAATTACGGCGAGGTCCTCGAACCCCGGGCAAACACCATCGTCCTCGACGTGGGGATGAAAATGGTTCCGGGAGTCATCGACCACCACCACCCGGAGGCCGAGGCCGAGTGCGCCGCCTCCCTCGTGGCTAAGTATCCGGGGCTCGTCCTCGACCACCTGCTGGGAGCGGACGGGGCGCCTCCGTCCGCCCTCACGGTTGTCACCCATCGGCTGCCGGACTTCGACGCCGCGGCCGCCGTCTTCCTCGCGCTCAAACTCCTGGAGACGAAGGCGGTCGACTCGCCCATGGAGCGCATCGCCCGATACGCCCGCATGGCCGATTCGGCGTCATTCCCCAAGAGCATCGACCTGGCCGCGACGCCTTACGCCATCCTCAGGGCCCTGTCGAGCATCATCCATGAAGAAGAAGATCAAGCCAATCTGCGGCGCATCGACGAGGGGCTGCGGATGATGGGGTTCCTTTACGAAAAGGCAGAGCGGGGCGTGGATTTCACGGAAAACCGGATTCTATTCGCCGGAATCGACCGCTTCCAGCGGGCCATGCGGCGCATCGAGTCCGACTATTTCCGCTACCTGGAGGACGTGGAGCGCGGCCTCAAACTTCGGCTGTGGCTGCCTCTTTCTTCCGGGGAGGGCCGCAAGGAGTTGGACGGCCTGGCGGTCTCCAGGCCGCGGAGCTTCCTCTTCAAAGAATGGGCCCGCCGAGACCTGGTTCATCCCATCTCCCGCAAGGGGTACGCTCTGGTCATGACCGCCTTCGGCCGCGACCGCTTCATGCTGGGAGCGGACCCCGAGGAGAATGTCAGCCTCAACGGCCTGGGGCCGCTGCTCGACCTCAGGGAGGAGGATAGGAGAAAGAATCTCGGCCTGCCTCCCTGCTCCCGCTGGTATGACGGCGACTGCGCCTTCTTCGAGAGGCGCATCGTCGTCTCGCCGCGGGAAGGGACTGTCCTCAGCCAGGAAGACGTCCTGGAGGCGGTCGGGGAATTTGGAGCCCCGTAGAGGAACAGGAGGAACCGGCCGAAGAAGCGGCTCCGGCGCGGCCGGCTCGTTCAAAGGCCGGTCCGGCGCCTAGGCCGGGACCTCTTCGTCCTCGGGACGCCAGGCCGGGTCGACGATGCATAAAAATCGGAGCTCATCCTGGCCCGTGTTCTCAATCCATTGTCTGGACCCGGGCGGAATGTAAACAACATGGCCGGGACCGATTGTCTTTTTCTCCGGCTCGATGTGCATCTCGCCCTCTCCGGCCAGAATGTAATAAACCTCCGAGGAGGCCAGCCGGTGAGGGCGCGTGGAGCGGCGCGCCGGCACGCGGGCCCAGGCCAGGCTGCAGCGCAGGGCCAGACTCTCCCGGAGGGGGTTGAAAAGCTCCTTGAGATAAGAGCCGTCGCCGGCGATGAATTCCGAAAGCGCCCCCAGATCCTTGACCCACATGACTCCTCCTTCTCCGCCGGCACATAGGATTCCCGGCCGCCGCCCCGCCCGGCGCGACTGAAACGGCGCCCGGCGCGAATCAAGACATGTTCGGCGCGGGCTTCCGCCCCCTGGCCAGCGAGGCGAACACTCCGGCTACACAAAATGCGGCAAAAATGAAGTACGCGCTCCTCAAGCCTCGCATGAAGGCATCATGGTTTGCCTCGGTGATTCTAACGCGCCCCAGGAAGAGGGCGATGACGAACAGCGACACTCCCATGCTGAACATCTGGCCGGTCAGCCTCATCGTCCCCAGCGTAGCCGAGGCGACGCCGAGCGAGCGCTTGTCCACGGAGCTCATAACGGCGTTGGTGTTGGGCGAAGAGAAGAGGCCGAAGCCCGTCCCCAGCAGAATGAGGCAGCAGACGACGACGGTCAACGGCGAGCCGGCCTGCAGAAACGCAAGAAGAAAAAGCCCCGCCGCGGACAGGGCCATGCCCGCCGAAGAAAGCCAGCGGGGCTCGAACCGGTCGGAAAGGCGTCCGGTCACGGGCGACGCCGCGGCCATGACGATGGGCTGGGCGACCAGCACCAGCCCGGCCGCGCGGGGCGATAGGCCTTTGACATACTGAAGGTAGAGGCTCAGCAGAAAACCGGAGGCCGCCGTGGCGCTGTAATTGATGAGTGCGGCCAGGTTGGAAAAAGCGAATGTCCTGTTTTTCAGAAAAAGCGCGAGGTTCAGTACGGGATGGGCGACTTTGGCTTCGACCAGGATAAAAAGCGCTCCGAGGGCCGTTCCGGCCAGGATCAGCGCGAACCCCGGGGCGCCCGGCAAGCGGGAGCAGCCGTACATGAGGGAGACGAGCGTCAGCCCGAAGAG
>CAZFTV010000078.1:987-3043 GCA_964521765.1 uncultured Eubacteriales bacterium | reverse complement strand
CCGCGTCGAACGGCTCGCCGCGCGCCTCACGCCACTCCCCCTTCAAGAGGAAAAAGACCAGGCCGGTCAAAAGGGCGCCCAGGCCTGCGTTGAGCAGGAATATGCTGCGCCAGTCGAGGGACTGGGTCAGAAATCCTCCCAGGACGGGGCCGAGAGACAGCCCGGCGTATACGGCGGCGGTGTTGATTCCCAAAGCCGCTCCCCTCTCGCCCGGCGGATAGACCGAAGTCAGGATGGCCATGCCCGTGCCGAAGATCATCGAACCGCCCCAGCCCTGCAGGACCCGCGCGGCGACGAGCATCGGGCCCGAGACGGCCAGGGCGGACAGCAACGAAGCCGCGGTGTAGAGAATCACGCCGCAGGCAAAGATTTTCTTGCGGCCAAGGATATCGCCCAAACGGCCGAAGGGCACCAGGAAGACGGCCGCGGCCAAGAGATAGGACGTGGCCACCCAGCCCAAGGCAACGGCGCTCAACCTGAACTCAGCGCCGATCCGGGGCAGGGCGATGTTGAGGGCGGAGCTCATGAAAGGCGCCAGGAAGGAGGACGTGGTGGTGATGAGCAGGACGAGCCGCCGGTCTGCGGTTGCAGGAGGCGCGCCGCCCGAAATCATCCGGCGAGTATATATCAGCGGCCGAGGCAAATCAAATTATCGGCCGGGAAAAATATCATAATTCACGGCCGCCTTCCCGCCAGAAGCAACGCCGGGACCCTCGCGGGCTCTTGAGCCGGGACGTCGATGGGGGGGAAAATCAGCGGCCTGTCTCAGAGAGCCGTCCTTGCCGGACGCACGCTCCAGGCTTCCTGAAAAAAAAAGAAAAAGGGACACACCCGGCCCTTCAATCAAAGGCAGGGCGCGCCCCTTTGTTGTTTCGTGCAGCTTGAGTGTTTGAGCCTTGCCTGTTTTAGATCGCTCCGAACCTGAATTTTATGCCGCCCAGCACGCTGAAGCCCGTCAGGTTGATTTTGGCGTGTCGCGCGCCGGAAGCGGGAGAAGCGTCGTCCAGCGCGATCGCGGGATAATCCGTTCCGTCAAAATCGAACTCATAGTACCAGACGTAGAAGTTATTCTCGGTATCTGTCGACGTGGTCCCGCCCACATAATCTTCTACCGTGAACTCCCAGTCCCCCATGATGTCCGAAACGCTCAAGTAGCGGAAAACCCCGTTGATGAAAAAAGAGAGGCTCGGAGTCATGTTGAACTCAAAACCGATTCCACCCTGGAATCCGAAGGCCGCCTTGCTGGCCTTGAAGTCCGTAGTGGCATTAAAATCATTCGTTTTCCAAATCCCAAGAAACCAGGCATCAAAATCCGTCTCATCCTGGTAATGGAAGTTCGTCAGGTACAGCCCGGGGCCGGCAAAGAAATCCAAGCCTATCGCGGGGCTGAGGGGCAAGGTGAAGTGGAAGTTCAAGTTGATGGGGATAACACTGACCTTAGCCTGGCGGCTAATCGTCTGCTCCACCCACCACAAAATGACCACTCCGTCATTGTAAAAATCGCTCGCCTTGGCCTGGGTTTGAAAATAGCCCACTCCCAGCCCGACGCCGATATTGGGGGTGAAGTTGAAAACAGCCTCGCTGTAGAAGTTCATCCCCATTTTGGCGAGCCCGTTCAAGTCGCCGTCATAGCTTCCGCTCCAGGCGTCGGAATAGGCTCGGCTATAATCGACAAAGCCCTTATTTCCCTTGTTGTAGTCGCCTCCCTGGATCGTCGTGAAACCGCCTCCGAGCTCGAGCGAGAAGTCAGCAAAAGCCAGGGGAGCCGCCAAAAGAAGCACAGCAAGAACGCAGCAAACTTTTTTCATGGTAACCTCCTATTGCTCAATATGATAATGATATCTGGGTGATAAGTCAAGGAAAAAAAGCTGCTTTGCGGCGAGAAACGGCTATTCAGGATTTATCACGGTCGAAATGGGGGATATTCTCAGGGATTTCCAGGGAGAGCTCGATAAAGCCGGCGCAGCGGCCTTCGTAATACCAGGGCGATTGGAAAATGAGCTTCTTTCGGCCATTTTTCCGTATGGTGTAGACGTTCGTCCGGTGCCCGGCCAGC
>CAZFTV010000078.1:0-977 GCA_964521765.1 uncultured Eubacteriales bacterium | reverse complement strand
CGCAGACCGGGTAATCGGGGATCTGCGGCTTTCGCCCGGCCAGCAGCGACTTGAGCTTGGAACGGGCAGGCTCGGGATGGCAATCAAGGACGTTCGTGCCGATAAGATCTCGGCCGCCCGACTCGGCGAACGTTTGCGCCGCCCGGTCGTTCATTTCAATGATGACGCCCTCCGGCTGACAGACGGTCACGGCCAGGGGCGCTTCTTTCACCCAATGATTTTTCATCCTCTGTCTCCCTGTCGAAAGGCACGATACCTATCATCCCCATTTGCCGTCAAGGGAAAAGAGCTCTTCTCCATCCGGCTTGAATCGGTGAACTCGGGAAGGTTCAAGCCCATCGTCTCGAACAAAGCCAATGAGGTCTTGTGTCCTCTATTTAGCAGCCCGCGGGGCCTTTTTCCAGGCTGAGAAATAATTGGGCTTATGGGTATTGTGTCCCCTTATTGGAAGGCGATTTGGACTTGAATATCGCCAGTTGCGGGATACGCCACGGCGAACTCCTCCCCGCTTCGGTCGAGGACTTCCGTCGAGGAACGGACTTCCGTCAGAGCGCCCTTCTGTCCGCTCGATATCTCCAAGTGCAAAAAGCCGTCCCGCAACGGCAGACGGGCTCTCAGCCTCCCCGGGCCGGGCAGGATGCGCGGCTTGAGCCGCAGTCGGTCGACCTCCGGCCTCACGCCCAGGATATGCCGCACGAGGAGGAAAATCATCTCCGCCCAGGTCCAGGGGGTGACGCCCACTTGGGGGAAAGGAGGAGCGTGCCGCTGGCCGTAGAACTCGAACCAGGCGCCCGATGTCCCGCCTCCGGGGAAGGACTCGAGCCACTTCAGCACCCGCCAGACTTTGTCGAAATCCCCCCGCTCGGTGCGTCCGGCGCAGTATCCTACCGCCACATACGCGGCCACCACGTCGAGCGCGCTGACGTTGATCTGCTCTCCCACTGGCGCAAAGGCGTTCCAGCGCTGCAGCCAGCTCT
>CAZFTV010000077.1:8701-8959 GCA_964521765.1 uncultured Eubacteriales bacterium | reverse complement strand
ATTCCTTTTCTCCCGGCTGCCCTCGTCGCCCGACACGTTCCTGCGCTTCTATGCCTGGCAAAGGCCGACTGCCTCCTTGGGCTGCTCCCAGGAGGTTGGGCGGGCCGTGGATGTGGACGCCTGCCGGAAGAACGGAGTGGACATCGTTCGCCGCATCACAGGCGGGAAGATGGTCCTCCACGACCGGGAAGTGACGTACTCCCTCGTCTCCTCGGACGCAATGCTGTTCAAGGATACGGTCAGGGAATCCTACAGGAT
>CAZFTV010000077.1:8365-8647 GCA_964521765.1 uncultured Eubacteriales bacterium | reverse complement strand
CGCCGCCCTGGCCGGTGCGCCTCCCGAGGAATACGCGCGCGGCGCGCTGCCCTGTTTTTCCCATCCCGGCCGGGACGAGCTTCAGGTGGCCGGGAAAAAAATCCTGGGCAGCGCCCAGAAACGCCTCGGCGCGAAATTTCTGCAGCACGGATCGCTCCCCCTGGAGCATGATGAGGGACTGCTGCGCTCGGTCGCCCGTCTCGCCGTTGAGGCGGAAATCCGAATGACGTCGCTCGGCGAGCTCCTGGGCCGGCGGGTTTCATGGGAGGAAGCCGCGGCCCG
>CAZFTV010000077.1:5794-8355 GCA_964521765.1 uncultured Eubacteriales bacterium | reverse complement strand
TTTCCTGCTCAAGGAAGGGTTCGCGGAGTTCTTCGGAGTGGACCTTGAAAATCAACGCTTCTCGCTTGAGGAGCAGGAAATCATCGCCCGTCTCCAGAGGGAGAGATATGAAAGCGAAGCCTGGAACTTCTCCGGCCGTTTTGCCGATCCGAGACACTGATCCGGCTGCCCCGAACAGTCGAGTCCTTAGGCGTGTTGATTTTTTAGGAAGGGGGTGTTAGCATTTCCACGGAGGAGAGACATCGCCGTGAATGAATTCGAAGAGCTGGCCAAGCTGGACCTGAAGACGCTGCCCTCCTCTCCATCCATCCTTCTCGATGACCTTCACCAGAAGGTCCAAAAAAACCTCCACCTGGAGCTCGGCTCGGGCGCCATTCTCTACTTGCTATCGCCCTCGTATTCCGTCCTGAACCCGCGGCCGAACGAGTCGGTCGACGAGCTCATCACCCGGATCGGGCCGCTTCTCGATTTCCTTAAGGAATCGATCGTACAGAACCTGGCCGTCTACTCCGCGCTTCTCGAGGTCAACAGCTATTTCATCGAGCAGAACAACCACCTCGTCCTGGCCCGTCTGCGGGAGCGCGATTCCGGGGGCCGCCGCTTCGAGATCAAGTTCTACACCCATTCCCCCATGGAGCTCCTGTCCCAATACGAGGACAAGATCTACATCGGCCGGGATTTTATCGACCTCTTCAATTTCCAGCGCAAGTATTTCGGGATCCGGGACCTCATCACCTCACTGAAGTCCAAGGCGGGTTCGCTCATCGACAAGGCCCAGCCGAAGCTCAAGAGCCCCATGGAGTACCGGTCCTTTCTGCAGGAAGTCCAGGAGTCGGTCAACGAGCTCGAGTCCGAAAGCTCGCTCATCCTCGATTCGCTCCCGCCCCATATCGACTTTAAAAAAATCGGCGGCAAGGAGCTCATCGAGGTCAACGCCCAGTACCGGACGATCAACCATTTCCTCATCGAGCTGCATGACGAGCTGGGGGAATTCGAGAACCTGCTTCGCTACAAACAGGAGAACGACTTCGTCCGCTACGTGACCAAATATAAAAAAGACGTGACCAACATCATTTCCTATTTCAACATCAAGGTCAACGGGCTCCTGGCCCACAAGATCCAGATGCACAAGTCCCGCCAGGGCTGAAACAATTTTCTGCTGATTCTTCGCCGTGTGTCAAAGAGGAAAGCGCGGCGTTTCCCCTCTTTTCTTAGAGCGGGATCGCCGCGCTTTTGTCTGGAGATGCGTCCTAGCGCTCCCGCCGCGCGGCAGGAGCCCCTTGCCTGACGGTGATGTCGGCATAGGAGGTCGTCAGGCTGACGGCCGGCCGCCCCTCCTCCTCCGGGAAAGCCCTGAGCAGGGAATGCCCGTTGCTCGTATTCAGGGAGGGAGCCGCGGCAAGCCGCCAGTTGATTTTGCCGTTCCGGGTCCGGCATTCGACGGGCGAGCGGGACGAGGCCGGCCAGAGGAGATCGACCGGGGAATAGGCGGCCTCGACGCGGAGGTCGCCGGTGAGTGATGAAGGCTCGAGACGCACGGCCGCATGTTTCTGGCTGATGGTCGTTCGACCGCTGAAATTTCTGAGGTCGATGCCGCTGTAGCTCGTCGTGATGTTGATCTCGGAAGACGTCAGGCCTTCGCCCCGAACAGCCATGTTCCGGCCGAGGATGCTCACCTTGCCCGTTACGTCCCGGATTTCCGTCCTGCCGTAAGTGTTTGAGATGTCCACATCACCCCGGACTCCCTCCAGGCTGACGTTGGAGTGGCGGTTTTTTATCAGCGCCGGACCCACGTCCGTCAAGGAAACGGGGGTGTAAGAGGATTCGACCTTGACCGTTCCCCTAAGGCGCAGTCCCGTCACGCGGGAGTGAGAAGCATTGACCGTGACGTCTCCGGCAGCGTCTTCGAGCCGGACCGGGCCGTAGGAATGATCGACCCGGAGGCGTCCTTGGACCCGCGAGGCGGTGACGCCGGCGTGCCGGCTCCTGATCGAGCAATCGGCGGCGATATCCATGACCTCTACCTCCTCGTAGCTGTTGTCCGAGGAGAAGGCCCCGCCGACCTCCCTGGCTTCCACGGCGCCGTGGGAATTGAAGACAACCGTGCCGCCGGTCCGGACGGTTTTCACCCGTCCGTAGGAGTTGCGAACGGTGACGTTCATCCCCTCGGGGACCGTTAGGGTGAAATGCGTCTCATAATTCCGCGGGCAGCGCCGCGCGCCCTGGACAGCGCTTTCCGGAGATACGCCGCCGTGGCGCTCGTGTTGCTCTTGGCCACCTGTTCGGGCGTTCCTTCGACGATCACCTTCCCGCCGTCGTCCTTGATGATGAGGTTGAGATCCCCGGCCGTCCGACGGGCGTCTTCTTCTTTCCTGCGCCAGACCTTCTTGGCCAGAGTGACGGCCAGCTTGTCGGCCGGCCCGCCCTGTATCTCCACGCTTCCGTGCTCGTTCACCACCTCCAGATCCCCGGAGAAAGGAGGCGGGAGCTCGCCCGCCTCCTCGAAGGTGAAGGCTTTTCCGGTATGGATGAAGGGCCTGTCCCAGTCCCAGCGCCACGTG
>CAZFTV010000077.1:0-5744 GCA_964521765.1 uncultured Eubacteriales bacterium | reverse complement strand
GCGATGATCAGGAGCATCAGAAAGAATTCTCTGGTTTTCATCATTCCCCCTGCTTGGGGATGTCCGGTTTCCGTTCTTTCTTCTCCGTCAGCACGAGGGTCAGCTTCCAGACTCCCCAGGCGATGAGAATCACCGGCCAGAGGCGGGCCAGGTGGCGCAGGGCGTCGAAATGAAAATTCTCGAGAAGAAGCAGGGCGCCGACGGCGACCAGAATGAGTCCCCAGAAAAGGGAATCCCTTTGTTTTCTTGCTGTAGCCATGTCATATCTCCCCGGCCCTTTATTTCTTCTTCCGGAAGTAATCGGTCAGGAGCTTGAGGCCGAGCAGGACGATGGCCACCGGCCAGAAATCGGCGATCTGAGAATAGCTGATGACCCGGTAGTTGGCCAGGAGGAAAATGACGCCCAGGCCGATGAGAATCAGGCCCCAGACGACCGAGCCGCTTCCGGCTTCGAGCTTGAATCCGCCTCCGTTGGGCTCTTCCTCGAGCTCGAGGGCGGCCTGGTTGATCCGTTTCGCCGCCTGGACGGACTCGAGGAGCTGGAAGAACCAGAAACCCGCCAGGAGCAGGCCGAAAAAGGGCTGGCCGCTGCCGTGTTCCTGGAGCGTGACCAGGCCGGCGAAGATGACGATGTAGACAAGCCCCTTGGTGTACTCCCGGTTGTAGATGGCGCCCAAGCCGGGGAAGATGGCCGACAGGACGCCGGCCAGGCCCGGGGACTTGGGCGGTTTCTTGACGATGATCTTGTCGTTCATGGATGAACCTCCGTGTTCAAGGATTTTATTCTTGACTCCTGCCCAGGGGCGGCAGGGTTTCGAGAGAGACGATGACTTTCTCCCCGGCTCCGCCCAGGGAGTCGGCTACGGACTCCGCCCGGGCGTAGAGCCGGGTGATTTTGCTGTATCCGGCGTGGACCTGACGGTCGATGGTCTTGAGCAGGCGGCCGCCGGCCGGGGTGAAGACCATGGTCGCCGTAAAAACCAGGACCAGAAAAGCTCCGGCCAGGACCGGCTGGAGTGAGGGCGCGAGGACGAAGGACGGGAACCGGCGGCGTTTTTGAGCCGTTGAAGGAATGTTCCGCAGCCGCGCCATGAGAGCCGGACCGGGCTCGATCTCCGCGATTCCGGACAGGGCGGCCTCGGTCCGTCTAAGACGCTCCAGCAAGCCGGAGCAGGCGGGACAGCGGTCGAGGTGGGCCGCGACGCGGACCAGCTGTTCGGCGGCGAGCTCGCCCCGGGCGCAGAGGGGAAGCAGCTTCTCGATGTCTTTACAGCGCATGTTCCATCTCCTCGGGCGCCCGGAGCATTCGGGCCAGTTGAAGCTTGGCCCGGTTGACCCGGGATTTGACCGTGCCGACCGGCAAGCCCATGATTTTCGCCACGTCTTCATAGGCTTTGCCCTGGATCTCCTTGAGGATGACGGCCATCCGCATATCACCGGGAAGGCTGTTCAGTCCCTTCCACAGCGTGGCGCGGTCCTCCCGCCTGGCGAGGCTGTCCTCGGGACTCGAGGTCGCGGCGGCCTGCCGGTCAAGGTTCTCCTCGAAGTCGTCCCGGTTTTTTTCCTCCAACCGCGTCCGCCGATAAGAATCGATGAGGTGGTTCTTGGCCAGCGTCAGCAGCCAGGCGTCGAAATTCTTCTCCATGTCGAACTTACCCAGGGAATGGAAGACTTTGAGGAAGATCTCCTGGGTCTGGTCCTCGGCTTCCGTGCGGCTCCCGGTAAACTGGTAAGCCGTGTTGAAAACCCTTTTGGCATAAGACTGAACCAGCATGTTCCAGGCTCCCGGGCGGCCCTCCAGGCATCCTTCGAGGATCTCTTTCAATTCCACTCACTTCGCTCCGATAGACGAAAGGAAGAGTCCGGGAGTTCCCCATTTTGGGAAATATTTTCGGGCTGCTCCTGGGCGTTTGCATGCCGGTGAGGCAGGGGAGAGCGGCTGATCAGAAGCCGCAAGGGAAGGCATGAAGGGGACAAGGCTCTAATTCCGGTGACATTTTAGCCCAGGGATAATAATTGTTCAAAGAGAGAGACGGACGCCTCTCCGGGGCCGATTCCCTATGACGCGCACTCCGGCGCGCAAGAAATTCAGCGGGACGTTCTCTTTTATCGCGTCTGATCGAAAGAACGATTTCGACGCCTGCGGCCGGCTCCTCCTACGTCCGGGAGGCTTTCTTCCGCCTGATACTCAGCCCCCACATCCCCCTCAACCCGGCCCCTCTCCGCCTCTATGAGAGTGACTTGAGACGGGCCTATTATCCCCGCTTTCAACTTAGCGCCCGGCCGCCGGATGGCAAGTGTTTCCGCCTTTCTGCCGCATATTTTCCGAATATGGCGGTTATTGTCGGTTTATTTTGCGCCTGGCCGGCGTCTTGACGGACCGCAGAATATGGCTTATAAAACAATATGCATATGACAAAAGACGAAAAGAGCGGGAGGCGGCTCTCATCCTGGAAGGATATCGCCGATTATCTCGGCTGGGACGAAAGAACCTGCCTGAGGTGGGAGAAGAAGCTCGGCCTGCCCATCCACCGGATCGACCCGGCGTCGAAACGCTCCCGCGTCTTCGCCTATGTGGAAGACCTAGACCGATGGCTGGCCGGGAGGGGAGACGGCCTTCCGACTGATCTCCCGGCCCCGGAACCGCAGGCTGAAGCCGGACGGTACGGCCGACGACCGTCAGGCGGAATCCTGAGGCGGGCTCGGCCTTTCCTGATCGTAGCCCCCGCCGCCGTACTGCTGGGCCTCGTATTTGTGATTTTCCTCAAGCCTCCGGGAGATCCCGCGGATTTCACAATCCGCGGATCCGTGCTCGTCATCCGGGACGAAGCCGGCCGGGATTTATGGAGTTATGAGACCGGGCTGGCTAGACTCCAGGATGAGGAATATTACCGGAGGCATTTTCAAAACGCGGCGTTCGACCCCTACAATTTCCGTCAGAGCTTCCCCTTCCTGATTATCCAAGACATCGACGGCGACGGCCGCGTGGAGGTGATCTTCACCGCCCAGTCCGAAGACCCGGTGGACATGGGGCCGGTCGTTTGTTTCGACCGCCGCGGGAGGGAGCTGTGGAGGTTCGAGCCGGGCCGGGAGATGACCTACGGCTCCAAGGTTTATTCCAACGACTACTGGGTCGAAATCCTTGACCTCGTCGACCTGGACGGAGACGGGCGCCTGGAGACGGTCGTCGTCGCCGACCAGATTCCCTTTTTCCCCACTCAGCTGGCGATTCTCGACTCCCGGGGGAAACGGCTCGGCGAATACTGGAACTCGGGCCGGTTGAGCAGCTTCGTCGCCCTGGACCTGGACGGAGACAGCCGGAAAGAGCTCGTCCTCGGGGGGAAGAACAACGAGTATAAGAAGCCCTGCCTGGTTGTACTGGACTCCGGGGACGTGCGGGGCGGATCCCCCCAGTCCGAAGCCCACTACTCTTGCGCGGACCTCGAGCCGGGCACGGAGCGGCATTACCTTCTTTTTCCAAAGACCGAAGTCGACATGATCGAGGACATGGGGGGAGACAGCCTGAGTTCCATCCAGGTGCTCCAGAACAAACGGCTGGCTCTCTGGATGGCGCACGCTCTCATTTGCTATGAGATCGACTCCGAAACCGCTATGATGGACGTCCGGCTGAGCGATACCTTCCGCAACAAATACACGCGATATCAGGCCGAAGGCCGGATCGCGGCCGGCGAATTGGACGAGGCCTCTTTCACCCGCGACCTGGCCGGGAAGGTGCTCTACCGCGACGGCCTGGGATGGACGATGGAGCCTATCATGAAATCCGCCCGGCTGAACAAAAAGCCGGAAAACACCCTCATCCCCCGGTGACCGGTCGCGCCTCGCTATTCTTGACTTGCCCTGCCGGATATGACAGCATAAGCGCGAAAAATACAGTTGGATTTTTGCATAAGCGGGTCATGAGGTCGTGACCCATCCGTTTCGAGATCAGCAGAAGAAAGGAGGTCTCATGGAAGGCATCGTCGGCTACGGCGCCTACATCCCCCGCAACCGCATCAAGGTCGAGGAGATCGCCAAGGTCTGGGGAGCGGACGCGCCCAGCTACAAGAAAGGCTTGATGCTCGAGGAAAAATCCGTCCCCTCGCCGGACCAGGATACGATCACGATGTCCGTCGAGGCCTCGCGGAACGCCCTGCGCCGGGCGAAAATCGACCCGCGGAAAATCGGCGCCATATACATAGGCTCGGAATCGCATCCCTACGCCGTCAAGCCGTCAGGCACGGTCCTGGCCGAGGCGCTGGGCGCGACGCCCGACGTTCACACGGCCGATTTCGAGTTCGCCTGCAAGGCCGGAACGGAGGGCATGTTCGTAGCCTACGGGTTGGTCAAGGCGGGCCTCATCACCTACGGTTTGGGCGTGGGCGCCGACACGTCCCAGGGAGCGCCCGGAGACGCCCTGGAATATTCCGCGGCGGCCGGGGCGGCGGCTTTCCTCTTCGGCCGCGACAACGTCGTGGCCGAGGTGCTGGCCACCTATTCCTTCACGACCGACACGCCGGATTTCTGGCGGCGTGAATACCAATATTATCCCCAGCACGGCGGCCGCTTCACCGGCGAGCCGGCCTACTTCAAGCACATCACCGGCGCCGCCCGGGGGATCCTGAAGCAGACGGGAATGAAGCCTGAGGACTTCGCCTACGTCATCTTCCACCAGCCCAACGGCAAGTTCCCGATGAGGGTGGGCGAGATGCTCGGGTTCAAGAAACCGCAGATCGAGCCGGGCTGGCTCGTGCCCCTGCTGGGCAACACCTATTCCGGCTCTTCTCCCCTGGGGGTGACGGCGACGCTCGACATCGCCAAGCCGGGCGACAAGATCCTGCTCGTCAGCTACGGCTCTGGGGCGGGCTCGGACGCGTTCGTCCTCAAGACGACGCCGCGCCTCGACGAGGTCCGGGACCTCGCGCCTCGCACCCGCGACCTGCTCAGCGCGAACAAGCGGTACCTGGAGTACGGAGAATACGCCAAGTTCCGGCACAAGATCCGGAAGGCCGAGTAGGAGGACGAAGATGAGAGACGTAGCCGTCATCGGCGTGGGCATGACGCCCTGGGGAGAGTTGTGGGACAAATCGCTGCGGACGATCTTCGTCGAGCCGGCCCTGCTGGCCATCCAGGACGCCGGCGTGGACAAGGTCGATTCGCTCATCGTGGGCTCGATGTCCTCCGGGCTGTTCATCGGCCAGGAGCATCTGGCCTCTCTGCTGGCCGACTACCTGGGCTACGGGCCCATACCGGCGGCGCGGGTCGAGTCGGCCTGCGCCTCGGGCGCCCTGGCCCTGAAGATGGGCTATATCGAAGTCGCCTCTGGCCTGAGTGACGTCGTCCTCGTGGGCGGCGTGGAGAAGATGACCGACGTCAACGGCAACGAAGCCACCTACGCCCTGGGCACGGCCGCCGACCAGGAATACGAATGCTTCCACGGCCTCACCTTTCCCGCTCTTTACTCCCTGATCGCCCGGGCCCACATGGAGCGATACGGGACCACCCGCGAGCAGCTGGCCATGGTGGCGGTCAAAAACCATGCCAACGGCGCCAAAAACCCGTTGGCCCAGTATCCCTTCCCGGTCACCGTGGACGCGGTCCTCAAGTCGGTGCTCGTCGCCGACCCGCTGCGGATTCTGGACTGCTCGCCCATCACGGACGGCGCGGCGGCGGTCATCCTGGCCCCGGTGGAGCTGGCCAAAAAATTGAAAAAGCCCGTGGTCAAGATCACCGGCCTGGGCCATGCC
>CAZFTV010000076.1:6465-9037 GCA_964521765.1 uncultured Eubacteriales bacterium | reverse complement strand
CAAACCGGCTCCGTCTTCAATGCCCAGGCCGGCCCCCTCCCCCGCCTCCAGGGCCGGGATTCCCGCCGTCAAGCCGGCGGCTAAACCCGCCAAAGAGCCTCCGAGGCCCGCCAAGCCTGAGCCGCCCCGACCCCGCCTCCAAATCGTCGTGACCGAAGGAATGGATTTCAGAGGCCTGTGCGACCTGGCTCAAACGACGCCCAAGGCTCTGTTGGACAGGCTGAGCGCCAAGGGAATCGATCTATCCGCCGGCGACGTGATCGAGCAAAGCATGATCGAGACGCTGTCCCGCGAAATGGGGCACGACCTGGAGTGGGTGAGCCTCGAAGAAGCCGCGCGCCGCGAGGCCGACCGCCGCTCGGAGCAGAAAATCATCAGGCCGCCGGTCGTCACCATCATGGGCCATGTCGACCACGGCAAGACCACCCTGCTGGACGCCATCCGGGCTTCAAACCTTGTCGACAAGGAATCGGGCGGCATTACCCAGCACATAGGAGCTTACCAGGTTAAATCGGGCTCCCGGCAGATCACTTTCATCGACACGCCCGGCCATGAGGCGTTCACCCGCCTGCGCGGCCGCGGCGCCCGGGTGACGGACATCGTCATCCTGGTCGTGGCCGCCGATGAAGGCCTCATGCCCCAAACCCGGGAAGCCATCAGCCACGCCCGGGCGGCCAACGTACCCATCATCGTGGCCATCAACAAGATCGACAAACCCGAGGCCAACTCCGAGCGCGTCAAGCAACAGCTGTCGAAGGAGGGGCTGCTCATCGAGGAATGGGGCGGTCAGGTCGTGAGCATGGACATCTCGGCCAAGGAAAAAAAGAACATCAAGGAGCTCCTGGAGATGATCCTCCTCGTGGCGGACATGCAGGAGATCAAGGGACACCCCTCGGTTCCCGGCCAGGGAGTGGTTCTCGAAGCCCGCCTCGACTCCAAGAAAGGCCCCCTGGCCACGGTCCTGATCCGGCAGGGCATCCTGTCCGTCGGCGAGCCCTTCATCTCCGGGACGACATCCGGAAAAGTCCGCGCCCTGTTCGACGAGAACGGCCGGACGCTGAAGAGCGCGGGGATGTCGGCACCGGTCGAAGTCCTGGGATTCGCAGACGTGCCCGAGGCGGGCGAATCATTCCAGGTCGTCTCCACCCAGGAGGAAGCCAGGCGAATCGCCGCCGCCCGGCTCTCCCGCCGGAAGAAACCCGAGCCGGACAAGCCGCCCCAGGCCAGCCTCGATGAGCTCTTCAAGCGCCTCGAAGAGGGCGTCGTCAAGGACCTGAGTCTCGTGGTCAAGGCCGACGTGCAGGGATCGGTCGAAGTCCTCCAGGATCTCCTGCCCGGCTTGGGCACGGACCGGGTCAAGATCAAGATCATTCATGCCGGCACGGGGGTCATCACCGACTCAGACGTCCTGCTGGCCTCCGCTTCCAAGGCTGTCATCCTGGGTTACAACGTCAAGGCCGGTCCGAAAACGCTCGACCTGGCCAGGCAGGAAAACGTCGAGGTCAGGACCTACCCGATCATCTATCAGATCACGGACGAGCTCAAGAAAGCCGTGGCGGGCCTGCTAGAGCCCGTCATGCGGGAGGTCGCTCTCGGCCGGGCCGAGATCCGCAAGATCTTTCGCATCCCCAAGGTGGGCGTCATCGCCGGCTGCTATGTCACCGAGGGCAAGATCCAACGGGGAGTAGAAGCCCGCGTCATCCGGAACGGCGCGGCCCTGTTCAAGGCCCGGATCACGTCCTTGAAGCATGTCAAGGAGAACGTGACCGAGGTCCAGAAGAACTTTGAGTGCGGCATCGGTCTGGACAAGGCCAAGGACATCCAGGAGGGCGACGTCCTCGAGGCCTATGTCACGGAGTCCGTCGCCCAGAAATAGAAAGCCGGAGCGTCATGGTCATCGGACTTCTCCTTCTCGACCTCCACCTGCCGTACGCCCGCTCCCTGAAGGACAAACGCCGGGAGCTCAACCGAATCCGGGACCGCGTCCGCAAGAAGTTCAACGCGGCGTACGCGGAGCTGGATTTCCAGGAAACCTGGCAGCGTTCGCGCATCGGAATCGTCACCCTGAACAACCAGCGAAGCATGGTCGAGGCGCAGCTCCAGGCGGTCCTCAGGGATGTGGAGCAGAGCTTCAACGGGGAGACAGTCGTGGCCGACCTTCTCTATTACTAGGAACCCTCCGCCGGCAGGAAAGGGAGCTGAGCCGCTGTGAGCCCCGGGGAAAAAGGCCGCCGGCCGCGCCGGGTGTCCGGTCTCATCCGGAATCACCTCGGCCGAGTCCTCATCCGCGAGGTTCAACCTCTTTTTTCCAGCCTGATCACCGTCACCCGGGTGGTGATGACGCCCGACCTCCAGACCGCCCGCATCTTCCTCACCGTTCTCGGCCCGGATGATCCCGGCCGCGTCCTGAAGACCCTGGAAGACAGGACGCCCCACCTGCGGCATTCTATTGCCAGCTCCATCAATTTAAAGTATAATCCGCTGCTCATTTTTGAGCTGGACCCGGAACCCGAGCTGCAGTCGCGGCTCGCGGAAATCCAGGTCGACCGCCAGAATTCGCCGATCCGGATGA
>CAZFTV010000076.1:6036-6455 GCA_964521765.1 uncultured Eubacteriales bacterium | reverse complement strand
CCTGCTCCATGAGATCAAGACCAATGACCAGGAATCCGATTGAAGCCATCGCCCGGGTGTTGAGGCGCTGCCGTCGCGTGGCCATCACCTCCCACCTCCGTCCGGACGGCGACTCGATCTGCACCGGCTTGGCCCTGAGGTCGATGATCCGCCGGCTGGGACGGGAGGCGGTGGTGGTCAACACCGACCCGACCCCCTTCCCCTTCCACCGCTTTCCAGACACGCGGCTGATCCGCACGGGTCAGATCCCCGCCGGCATCTTCGGTGCCGTCATTCTCCTCGAATGCGCCGCCGTCTCCCGCTCCGGTCAGAAGAACCTGGACGGGTATTTCAAGATCAACATCGACCACCACTATTCCAACGACCGATACGCCGACATCAACTGGGTGGAGGCGGAGGCGCCCGCCGTGGGAGAGATG
>CAZFTV010000076.1:3119-6023 GCA_964521765.1 uncultured Eubacteriales bacterium | reverse complement strand
TTCCGTCTCGGCCGCAGCCTGGGCATGGGGTTCACCCCGCGCATCGCCGACCATCTTTATTGCGCCATCGTCTCCGATACGGGGTCATTCCAGTTCTCCAACACCAACGACCAGGCTTTCGACGCCTGCGCCCAGCTCGTCCGCCTGGGCGCCCATCCCATCCGCGTCTCGGAGATGCTCTTCAACAACAACTCCCCGGATAAGATCCGGCTCCTGGGCCGGGTTCTGACCACGCTGCGCATGAACTCCGGCGGCAACCTGGCCGTCGTGACGCTGTTCCTCAAAGACCTCCGCGACTGCGGACTGAAAGAGGCGGACACCGAAGACATCACCACCCTGGTCCGCTCCATCAAAGACGTCGACCTCGTCCTCTTCTTCAAGCAGATGACCGAGGACACCTTCCGGGTCAGCCTCCGCTCCAAGGGCCGCATTCACGCCGCCCATCTCGCCGAGCATTTCGGCGGGGGCGGTCATGTTCATGCCGCGGGGTTCACCGTCGAAGGCCGATACGAACGCCTTGTCCGCGACGTCCCCGCCCGGCTGGAGAAGCTCCTCGTCGCCCGGCGCGCCGGGACGCGCTGAAGCGGGGCCCCCGCCCGTTGGGACGGATGCCGGCATGGACGGGCTGATTCCGATCGACAAACCCTCGGGCTGGACGTCTCATGATGTCGTCCTGAAAGTCAGGGCCTGCCTGGGAGAGCTCCGTGTCGGCCATTTCGGAACTCTCGACCCGCTCGCCACGGGACTGTTGCTCATAGCCGTAGGGCAGGCGACGCGCTTCTTCCCTTTTTATTCAAGAGCGGATAAGTCTTACCGCGGCCGCCTTCGTCTGGGCCTGGCCACGGACACCTATGACGCCCAGGGCAGCCCCGCGGGCCCTGAATGCCTCGATCTTCCCTCCGGGGATGAGTTGAGGGCGGCCATGGGCGGCTTCAGGGGGGCAATCCTTCAAGCCCCCCCTGTTTTTTCGGCTAAAAAAATCCAGGGACAACCCAGCTACAAACTCGCCCGGAACCAAAAAGCGGTTCCCCTGAGGCCGCAACAGGTGACAGTCCATGTTTTCTCTCTGGAAGAGTTTGAGCCGCCCCGGGCGGAATTCTTCGTCTCCTGCACATCGGGAACGTACATCCGTTCCCTGGTTCACGACCTGGGAATCCTTCTGGGGTGCGGCGCGCATCTCGAAAGCCTGCGCCGGTTGTCCTCGGGTGAGCACAGGCTCGAACAGGCCTTCGGCATCGAAGACATCGAGAGGATGGCCGGACGGGGAGAGCATGCCCGTTTTCTCGAGCCGCTCGATTCCCTCCTGCCGGGCTTGCCCGCGTTGACGCTCAGCGAATCCGGCTTCCCGGCCGCTAAAAACGGGAAAAAGCTCTCGGACGCGGATTTCGCGGCCGGCCTTCCGGCCGCCGGCCCGGGGATTTTCCGTCTGTTTCGGCCGGATGGAAAACTGATCGCCCTGGCGCGGCGCGATGCCGATTCCTCCCTGCTCCATCCCTTCCTGGTCCTGCCCTGAGCCTCCCGAGCCGGCGCTCATTTCCGCCGGCGTCGCTTCTCCACCGCAAGGATGTCCTTGAATTTTGGTCCGGCTTGGTGTATTTTAGGTCGGACATGAGACTGAACAAGCATCAGATCGAGCACCTGGCCTTCACCATCGTGCGCCATCTGAATAAAGACGGGAAGGTTCTTTTCGAGGATAAAAACAAGGTCCTCGAGGAGATCATCTCTTTCCTGACCGGGGAATTTCAGAGGGAGGACGAACTCGATCAGGAGGTGCGGGAGCTCCTGGGCAAGCACATGGAGGAAATCCGCAAGGGCAACCTTGATTACCAGACCATGTACCGCATGATCAAGACCCGGCTGGCCAAGGAAAGGAGCATCGTCCTGTGAGCGCCAGGTTGTCCAAGGAAAAAATCCATTATCTGTCCAAGCGCATTCTGGAAATCCTCAACCGCAACGATGATGTGGAGTTCCTGGACGAGCCCAACGAAATCCGCCTGATCATCGTCCGGGCCGTCGATGAGGAGATGAAGCTCTACGAACAGCTGGACAAGAAGGCCGTGGACAAGATCCAGTCCCAGAAAAAATCCATCGAAGAGGGAAGCCGGGAATGGGACATCCTCTACCGCAAATATTACAATGAAGAGCTCTCCAAGCTCGGCAAACTCTCCTAATAGCCCCGCCGGCCCCGCCCCCTGTTTCCTGGAAGTCAGGGGACGTGTCCGCTACTCGGAAACGGACCAGATGGGAGTCGCTCACAACAAGAGCTATTTCGAGTGGTTCGAGCTGGGACGGACGGAATTCTGCCGGAGTCGCGGCCTCCCCTACCGGGACATCGAAGCGCGGGGCTGCTATCTGGTTGTGGCCGAGGCGCTTTGCCGATACATCAAGCCCCTGCGCTACGATGAAGAATTCATCATCCGCATCGCGCTGGCCGAGGCCGGCCTTCGCAAGGTCGTTTTCAGCTACGAGCTCCGGTCCGTGCCCGGCGGCGCTCTCGTCGCCGTCGGCCGGACCGTCCATGTGTCCGTCAACCGCCGGGCCGAAGTGTGCGCCCTGCCCGACGATATTCTGGCGAAAATCAAGGGCGAGGCGGCCTGATCCGCGGCCCGAGGACGCTCCTCACCGGGCGAGATGGCCCTTGCGGCGCAAATAGGACTCCAGCGCCTCCCGCCAAGAACCGAAAGGCGTCAACCCCGTCCGATGATAAGCCCTGTTTTCCAGGACGGAAAAAGGAGGCCGGCGGGCCTTGGCTCCGAACGCTTCCGAGGTGACGGGACGCAGATCGGCTTGCCGGCCCAAGAGCTCGAAAACGGCCCCGGCGAATTCAAACCAAGTGCATCGGCCTTCATTGGTCATGTGGTAAAGGCCGAACGGCCCCTTTTCCATGAGCTCCAGGACCCGCGG
>CAZFTV010000076.1:394-3109 GCA_964521765.1 uncultured Eubacteriales bacterium | reverse complement strand
CGCCTCCACCTATTCCCAGGCGCCCAAATCGTTTTCACGCCGGGTGGGTCACCGCCCCGAAGAGGAACAGATGGCCGTCATCATTCAGCAAATGTGGGCGAGGCGTACGGAGAATTCTTTTATCCGGCGGAGTTCCCTTTCCCCCTGCTCCCGGCCTCGCCGAACAGTCCGCACGTCCGGATGACGAAGTGTTTGGCCCAAAGGTTCCTCAATAAAAATTCGCCCGCCAGCTTGGAGACGGCGTAGACGCTCAGGGGGTTGGGCGCATCCTCCTCGGCGTACGGCTCCCGGCGCTGCCCGTCGAAGACATAATCCGTGGAGAAATGCACCAGGACCGAGTCCAAGTCGCGGCACGCGAGGGCCAGGTCCCTGACCGCCAGGGCGTTGACCAGAAAGGCGTCCCGCGGGTTGTCCTCGCATTCGTCGACGCGATGAAAAGCCGCGGTATTGATGACGGCACCCGGCTTGATGGCGCTCAACTCGCTGCGGACAAGGTCGGGGCGGGTGACGTCGAATTCCGGATAGGTCAGCGCCGCGAGGCGCTCGGCGGGAATGAGTCCCGCCAGGTCAGAGCCCAGCTGGCCGTCCGCGCCGATGAGCGCGATTTTCATGGGGAAAAGAAAAAGGCCGGGGAAACGGTTCCCCGGCCTTTGAATATCCTCTTCAGCTTCAGCGAGTCCTTAGAACAACAGCCGGAATCCGAGAAGGAGTTTGTGATGTTCGTCAAAAGACCGGTCGGGGGTGAGGACGGGCGCTCTCAGCTCGGCGAAGATGCCGCCGACTACGGGTGTCTTGAGCACGTCGACTCCCACCTGGCCCACCAAGTCCAGTCCCGCCTTGCGAGTCGTCTGTTCCTTGGTGCTGAACCCCAGGCCGCCGCCGAAGAAGGCCGGCCCGGCGTGAACGCTCAACAGGGCGTTGCCCATGATAAAGGCCGTCCAGGGTTCACCCCGGGTCGGAATGGCTCCGCCGGCCGTCAGGATGAAGTCCAGGACATCGGGCGAGATCTTGTAGAGAATGCCCGCCCGGGCGAAGATGAAACCGGTATAGGTTCCCCGGGCCAGCAACGAGCCGAATTCCACGATGGGGAACAGCTTCTTCTGGGTGACAAGAAAAGGAATGCGGCAGGGCTCCGCTCCGCCATGGGAGATGCCCATGTCGTCGAAAACGGTGACGGTCACGACATAGTTGCCGGGCTTATCAAACACTTTCTCCCACAAAAAGGGAGATTCCGACTTCATAAAGGCATCGACCACCTGGCCGGCTTCATCGGTGACTTCAAAGCTGGCCTTGACGATCGAGCCGTCGGGGTCATTGGAGCCCGAGGCGTCGAAAATGATCGGCTTGCCTACGAAATCCTTGCAGGTCGTGCAGGAGATGCTCAGGACGCAGACGGGAGGAAAATTGACATGCACCCTGGCCTCACAGCCGGGGCCCGTGACTTCTCCCCTGGCGTTGGAGGCCTTGGCTTTGAGGAGATAATCCCCCGGCTTGTCGAAGGACATCTGCCATACCGGGGCGGCCGCCGTCAGCGCTTTTGTGGCGACCGTGGCGCCTGCGGCGTCCAGGAACGTGACCTCCATGGCGTCGGCAAACTTTGAGCCGCTCATGTCGATGGTGAAAGGCTCATTGACGTTCGCCTTGGCGGGCGTGACCTTCAGGTCGCATTCAGGCATCGGGAGAGCTTCTTCAATCTTAAGCAGGGCGATGTTGCCGCAGGGCTTGGGAATGATGAACCAGTAGTTCTTGAAGTCCTTGGTGACTTTGAAGGCGTAGACCGGGAGCGGATTGAGGCCGGCCCATTCCAGGTCTTTCACCACCTTGACTTTGCCCTGGGAGCGGAACATCATCCACATAAATGTCTTGTCCGCGGGAGCGGCGTTGGGGTCGATGGACATATCCGTGAAAGCCGCGGCCGCAACCTGGTTCATAAAGGGCTGATACAGGTCGGCGAAGCCCGCCATCTCAAACCCCTTCTGGATGTCCGCGGCATATCTGTCCACGAGCATCTTCATGACCCCTTCTGTGGGAACATTCCCCCGAACCCGGGCGAATGTGTACTTGCCCATGGTGTCGATCTTCTTGGTCTCGGCGAAGCCGGCCAGCGAGGCCAGGAAGAGGACGGCCAGGGTTAGAGAGAGGATCCTATTGAATTTCATACAGTCCTCCTTATTTATTGCGATTTTGTTCCGGCGTCTTTAGAAAAGACATGCGAAATGCTTTACTATGAAAATACAATTCAAGCCGTTTGTCAAGCCCGAACGCAACATTTTTATTTCCTGCCCTGTCCTTAACGACCATTCCCCCCTCGGCCTCTCCAAGGCCGGTTTCCCCACCGGGATTTGGGCCGTTTTTTAAGGAATAGCGGCCATTTCCGGGCTGCTCATCAGGGAAAAATCCTGTAGGCCGCAGGCTGCTCATTGTTCGCCAACTCCCGGCGACTCGCCCCCTTTGTCTACGGGCCCGCAGTCTGGTATAATTAGCGGCCTAAGGAGAACAGGCCGTGCAACACGTCAAGGAAGATGAGGAACTTCAAGTCGTCACTCCCGATGAGCCCGGGATCCTGGGCCGCGTCTTGGGGACCCTGGCCAACGGCGGAATCAACCTCCGGGCGTTGTGCGTCTCCACCCGGGACGGCCAGGGTCATTTCCTCCTGCTGACCACCAACAACGTCAAGGCCGCCAAAGCGCTCAAGACTCTCGGTTTCAAAGTCTC
>CAZFTV010000076.1:0-323 GCA_964521765.1 uncultured Eubacteriales bacterium | reverse complement strand
CCTGGGAAACGCCGCTGTCAATGTCCTCTATTGCTACGGCTCCACGTCCTCCTCCGCCGGAAAGGCCCTTCTCGTGCTTCAGACGAGCGACAACAAAACCGCCATCGACACCTTGAAATAATCATGCGGCCCGGCTCTCCGGTTTTTCCTCTTCAGCCCCGGCCGGGTGCCAGATGAGAATCGCTGTCGTCACCTCGGACGTGCCCTTCGTGGAGGGCGGCCACCTGACCATCGCCCGGGCCACCGTCCGAGCCCTGCGGGACTGCGGCCATGAAGCCGACCTCATCACCACGCCCCAGAACCGCTTCGGGCGCCAGTTCCAG
>CAZFTV010000075.1:8780-9061 GCA_964521765.1 uncultured Eubacteriales bacterium | reverse complement strand
TCGACGCGGACAAGGTTCTGGAGGACGTCGTCGTCCTGCTCGTCCCCACCTCCAACCCCGACGGGCACCAGATGATCACCGACTGGTACCGCAAATATGTCGGCACCAAATTCGAGGGCGGGTCGATGCCCTGGCTCTATCATCACTATGCCGGGCACGACAACAACCGCGACTGGTTCATGTTCAACCTGCCCGAGACCCGAGCCGTCACGAGCGTCCTCTACCATGACTGGCTGCCCCAGGTCCACATCGACGAGCACCAGATGGGCTCCACCGGCGCC
>CAZFTV010000075.1:0-8702 GCA_964521765.1 uncultured Eubacteriales bacterium | reverse complement strand
CAACCTCATGGGCAGCAGCATGTCTTATGACCTCCAGAAGAACGGCTACTCGGGCGTGGAACACGGACGCAGCTTCACCGGGTGGTGGATCGGCGCCTGCGACGACACCTCCTGGCTGCACAACGTCGTCGGCCTGCTGAGCGAGATGGCCTCTGTGCGCGTGGCCAGCCCCATTTATATAGAGCCGAATGAGCTGTCCAACGACTACTACGAGAAGCGCATGAGCTTTATCGACCCCTGGCCCGGCGGCTGGTGGAGGCTGAGGAACCTCGTGGACTATGAGCTCACCCTGTCCCAGAGCCTGATCAAGACCGCCTATCTGCATAAGAACGACCTTCTCTACAATTTCTACCGGATGAACCGCGCCTCGATCAAAGACAGGTCCAAGGGGGAGCCCTTTGCCTACATCGTTCCGGCCCGACAAAATGACGGCCTGACGGCTCTCAAGATGCTCCAGGTCCTGATGTTCGGGGGCGTCAAGGTCCATAAAGCCCGCCGGGATTTCACCGTCGGGAGCACGCTCTACCCGGCCGGCTCCTTCGTCATCAAGCTCTCCCAGCCTTACAAGCCTTATGCCTGGGCGCTGCTCCAGCGTCAAAAATACCCGGACATCCGCCAGTATCCGGGCGGCCCGCCCGTTCCTCCCTACGACAACGCCGCCTGGACCCTGCCGCTGCAGATGGGCGTCGCCTGCGATGAGATCATGAGCCCCTTCGAGGCCGACCTCGAATTGATGGACAGCGTCGCCCTGCCGCCCGTTGCGGCTCCGGGAGATTCGCCTTACCTGGCCCTGGATTCCCGGCTGAACGCCTCGTTCGCCGCGGCTTTCGGCCTGCTTAAGGAGGGCGTCGAAGTCTTCAGGTCCAAGGGCGGCTTCACCGCCGGAACGCTGGAAGCTCCGGCAGGCAGTTTCATCGTCAAGAAGTCGGCCCAGGCGGCCAAGGTCCTGCCCGGACTGCTTGAAAAATGGCGCTTGACGGCCCACGGGTTGAATGACATCAGCGGCATTCCCGTCTCCCGCATCAAAAACCCTCGAGTGGGCCTCTACCAGTCCTGGCGCTCCAACATGGACGAGGGCTGGACCCGCTACGTGTTCGACGACCTGAACATCGCTTTTACGACCCTTCACAACACGGACTTCAAGCCGGCCAAGGGCTCCAAGGAAAAAACGGTCGACCTCGGGGCGAAATTCGACGTGATCGTCTTCGCCGATGAGGACCCCGACATCATCAAGACCGGCAAGCCCAACCCCAACTCCGAGTGGGCCCGCTACTACCGCCAGATGACCGTTCCCCCCGAATATGAGGGCGGCCTCGAGCAGGCCGGAGTGGACGCTCTCAAGGCCTTCGTGGAAAAGGGAGGAATCGTCGTCACCCTCAACGAGGCCTGCCTCTTCGCCGCCCGCGAGCTCGGCGCCCCGGCGCGCAACGTCCTGGAGAAGATGGAGCGCACCAAGTTTTTCTGCCCGACCTCGATCCTCAGGCTCGAGGTGGATAACACCTTGCCCATGGGCTACGGCCTGCCCGAGGAGACGGCGGCCGTGTTCGCCGACAGCGTGGCCCTGGACACCTGGGTGCCGCCCGCGGAGTGGGACCGCCGCGTCGTGGCCCGCTTCCCCAAGGACGGCGTGCTGTTGAGCGGCTGGCTCCTGGGCGAGGATGTCATCAGCCGCAAGGCGGCCGTGGTGGACTCGAGCTTCAAGAAAGGCCGCGTCATCCTCATCGGCATTCGCTCCCAGCACCGCGCCCAATCCCACGGCACTTACAAATTCCTCCTGAACGCGCTGTTGTACCCTCAGGCTGAATAGTTTTTTTTAGGGGGCAGCCCCCCGGCGGGGGCTGAAGAACCGTGGGCCGCGCCCTGGGCCCCCGGGGGAACCGCCGCCCCCCTGAATGACGGAGGGGGCGATACGAAGTCTCCCGGAAAAGGAGCGCCGGGATGCCGCTCCATCGATGGAACGGCATCCCGGCGCCGGAGTCAGGCGGCTTTCAGCGGCTCAGAATCAAAAACGGCCGTTGAAGCCGATGCTGACGGCCCAGTTCGAGCGCTGGTAGGTCATAAGCCACTCGCCGAGATTCAGATTCAACGCGCCAAGACTGAAAGAATAGGCGACATCTTCCTTGTATTCGTCATAGAAACCATAAATCCCGCCGATATTCACCTCGAACTTGTCCGAAAGCTTGTAGCGTGCGCCAAGGCCGATTGTGCTGCTCGACAGCTCGTGCCTGAGGTCGGTCTGGTATTCGTCCCCCGGGCTCATCTGGGTGCGCAGGAATCCGGCGCTGACCAGGAGGGCGTCCGTCAGGTCGTACTCAACCCCGATTCCAAAATCCCAGGAATTGCTCTTAAGATTGACCTTGTCGTCCGCGGCGGAGTAATCCCCGTCCCAGTCAATGTTTTTATCGCACCAGTGGTTGAAGGACAACATGGCCCGCAGCTTCGGCATGATGGCATACCCGACGCCGAGGGACATCATGGCCGGCAGGTCGCTCCGAACTTTCTGTCCGTCGGGGAACATGCCCAGGTCGTCCCGCTCCGTTTTGTTCGTCAGCTCGACCTTGGTCTTGAATTCATACTTCAGGCTGACGTTCATTCCGTCCATGGGCAGGAAGTTAAGGCTGATGATCGGCGTGAACCCCGTGCCCGTCTGCTCGGTCTTGATCTGGGTGTCCGTAAGATCGGGCAAGCTAGGGGCGGCTGCGCTTGGGAATGGAATCCAGCTGCCGTACGCGGCGACGTACACCTCCATGTTTTGGATGCTGCCCTCGTAAGAGTTGGAGCAGGAGAGCAGCCTCCCGCCCAGCCCAACGGACATCCAGTCGGTGACGGCATAGGCGGCGTTCAATTGGTACCCCAAAAACATGGATGAGCCCTTGAAGGCCACCCCGGCCCTATAGGCTGTCACCGGGGTGCCCATGAGATAGGTCATCAAAGTGGGAACCGTCGCCAGCTGCCATTCGAAGCTCGGCAGCCCCTTGGAAAAATCGGCCGAGCCCCCGCCGGAGTTGGGCCCGAAGCCGAAGGAGAAAACAAGCTTGCCCGTCTTGTAGGCGAGGAAGAGGCTCGGAAAGAGCGGCGCCGAGACGTTGCCCACGAACTTCGATTCGTTCATCCCCGGGAATTGACTTTCGACCGTCTTTTTCTGGAAGATCGACTGATTGTTCAGGGAAAAATGGAAGCCGTCCTTAAGCCGTGTCAGGCCCGCCGGGTTATAGTATACGGCGTCGATCTCGGTCGAGGCGTTCCGGGACAGCATCCGGATGTACTCCGCGCTCTGGTTGGTGTTGGTCAGGATGCTGGCCTGGGCGGCCGACAGGACGAGGAGAGACATGCCCGCGATTGCAAAAAATCTCTTCATGATTCCTCCTTTGTATTGTTCTATGAGATCGGGCCGTCGTTGATTCTGTTCGCATTCAACATCCGGCCCCGGCGTTTTTCCTTGAATATGAGTGAAATCTTATGGAAATCCGGCTTAAAAGTCAAGCCAGAAGGGCGAACAGGGATAGTGGTCATGAATGCGGCTCGACAGCGGCCTAAAAATGCCGGGAGATGACGTCGATGTATCTCCGGGCCAGGCTGGCCTCCTCCTCCCGGCGGAGGTAATTGTCCGGGAGGGGACCGCGATATTCGTCCCGGAACCAGAGGACGGTCGCCCGCAGCCAGTCGTCGAAAACGGAGGGAACGAATCTCAGCTCTCGCGCGGCCCGTTCGATGGACAGGACGAAAGGCCTGCGGACCGAGAAAGGCGAAAAATCCCGTCCCCATTCCGCCCTGTCCAGGACGGCCCTCGGGACGTCCACGATCTCCGGCTTCCTGCCCAGGACGGCCGCGGATTTCATGACGAATTCGCGCAGGGTCACGATTTCCGCCTGGGCCAGGTTATAAGCCCGGCCGAGGGCGGCCGGGTTTCCCAGGTTGGCCGAGACCGCCGCGGCCGCGTCACCGGCATAGACGTAAGTCGAGGGGCACAGTTCCCCGTCCGGAAGGAGGAGAGGCTTTCCGTCCCCGGCCCGCAGGAAATAAGAATAGGCGCGCAGGGTGTAGTCCCGCTCGCCGATGACGATCGGCAGTCTCAGGGAAGTGAAGGGGAAGCCGTGCTCGGCATGGGCCGCGCCGAGGACGTCCTCGGCGTCTCTCTTCTGTGTTCCGTAAAGCCACATGCGGTCGTTGGCGGCCGGACGGGGCAACACCTCCCGGCCGTAATCGTCCTCCCGGATGGGGCAGGGATAATCACGGGTGACGATGTAGACCGCGCCGGTGCTGATATGAACAAAATTTCCCCCCCGCCCCCGGAATGTTTCGACGGCCGAGCGGGAGTCCTCGGCGTTATAGGCGATGAGGTCAATGACGGCGTCCCAGTCCCGCCCGCCGGTCCGCTGGGCAAAAGCGTCCCGGTCCCGGCGGTCGCCGCGCAGGCGGCGGACATCGCCGCCGAAATCGTCGGGCGTCAGGCCCCGGCTAAGGAGCGTCACCTCGTGCCCGTCCCGGAGCAGCCTGCGGACGATATGCCACCCCAAAAAACGGGCGCCGCCGACGACCAGGACGTTCAAAGCTTGTCGAGGTCGGGAAGCTTGAGAGGCTCGGGCACGAGGACTTCCGGAATGCGGCTGTCGGAGAGGGCCGAGTTCAATTTGTCGGCCTTGTCCGCAAAATACGAGTTCACCGCAGCCAGGGTTTCTTTAAATTCGGAAGTCAGCTCGTAGAGGTAGGCCACTTGGGCCAGCGTGGGGGCGGCCTGAACCCCGTCGACGGCGTTGAAGAACGAGGAGATCTTGTTCGACAGGGGCGAGGACGCGGGAGGGGCTCCCCCGGCTTCGGACCTGGCCAATTTGCCTTGAAGCTCGCGGATCATGTCCAGGTGGGCGTTGACCGCTTTGACCGTGTTGTCCTTGAGGTTCCTCCCGAGCTTATGCATGGTGGCTTTTCGCTCCTCGACCTGGTCCGAGAGCCCGTCGAGCGCCCGCAGGGCGTCGTTGGTCACGGACAGCATTTCCAGGAGCTTGAGAGAGACCCGCTGCTGGGCTTTCAGGTCGTCCTTGGAGACTTGGACGGTCGGGTCGAGCTTGACCTCGAGCGGCTTTTCGTCATGGAGCTGGTCCAGGGTCAGGCGCAGGCGGAAAAGACCGGGCAGGACGTGTGCGCCTCGCGGGCCGCGGAAGAAATCATCCTCCTCGGGGGGGGCATCCCTCCTCGAGCGCGGACCCTCTCCCCTCAAATCCCAATTCACGCGGTTGAAGCCCGGCTCGGCCGGGATCTTGGCCAGAGTTCGAACGACCTTACCCGTCGCGCCGTCCAGGATATCGAGCTTAAGCTCCTTTCCCGCCGCAGGCCGCTCCTTGAGAAAATAGGTGATCAGGGCTCCATAGGGGGGGTTCTGGCCCTGAAAAAGGCTGTCGCCGATCCCGTAGCGCGTGGTTTTCTGGCTGAAGCGAAGAGCGGGCCTGAGGTCGAAAAGCGCCGCCGGACGGTCGAGCAGAGACGAAGCCAGCTGTTGAATGGGCGTGATGTCGTCCAGAATCCAGATGCCCCGTCCGTGAGTTCCCAGGATCAGGTCGTTGTCGCGAAGATGGATGAGGATGTCATGAACGGGCACGACGGGGAGGTTCCGGCCGTGAAGCTTCACCCAGTCCGTCCCGCCGCTGAGGGATACGAACAGGCCCAGCTCGGTCCCGGCATAAAGGATGGCGGTGTTCTCCAGGTCCTCCTTGAGCGTCCAGACATGGGCCCGTTCGGGCAGGTTGCCGGAGATGTTCGTCCAGGTCTTGCCCAGGTCCCGGGTCTTGAACACAAAAGGACGGAGGTCGTTGAGCATGTGCCGGTCGAAGGCGCAGTAAGCCGTGCCCGCCTCGGTCCAGGAGGGCTCGACCGCGGATACGGAGGAGAAGGCCGGAATTCCGGGCACGTTTTTCGTGACATTCTGCCAGACTTTGCCGCCGTCGGTCGTGACATGAAGAAGGCCGTCGTCCGTGCCCGCCCAGAGGAGCCCCCTCTGAAAAGGCGACTCCCGGAGGCTGATGATCGTGCAGTGATACTCGGCCGTCGAGTTCTCCGTCCAGACAGGGCCGCCCGCCGATTTCTGCTTCTCCTTGTCGTTGGTCGTCAGGTCGGGGCTTATGGCCCTCCAGGTCGTGCCGAAATCCGCGGACTTGAAGACGATGTTGCCGCCGAGGTAGACGGTTTCGGCGTCGAAGGGAGACGGCACCAGGGGCGCATTCCAGTTGAAACGGTAAGGAAGCAGGGAAGCCGGCCCGCCGTCGGCGCGGCGAGGCTGGGGGCTCACCGCCTGCTGCTCGCCCGTCCTCATGTCGGTCCGCATGAGGTTGCCGCCCTGCGATTCGGTCAGGAACAGGTCGGGATTCTCGGGATGGACGACCCCATGGAATCCGTCGCCGAAGCTGATCATTCGCCAGTCGTCGTTCAGAATGCCGAATGGGTCACGGCTCCGGGATGGGGCGTACCACGTGCCGTTGTCCTGAAGTCCGCCGCCGACGAAATAGAACGGCTCGCGGTTGTCGGCGAAGACCTGGTAGAGCTGACTGGCACACAGGTTGTTGGCGTAGTGCCAGGTCTCGCCCCGGTCCTGGGAGACGGCGATGCCTCCGTCCTGTCCCTGCCACAGCCGCCGGGGGTTGGAGGGGTCGATCCACAGGGCGTGAAAGTCCACGTGGGTCGTCCTCGAGATGCGGCGGAAGGACTTGCCTCCGTCGATGGAGACGAGGAGCTGGGAGGCCATGGCGTAGACTCGGTTCTCCTCGACGGGGTCTACGCGCAGGTCCGTATAGTAGAACCCGCGGGAGATGATCCGGCGTTCCTTGGACGCCAGGCGGAACGTCTCTCCCCTGTCGTCGGAGCGGTAGAGAGTCCCCTCCGGGGATTCGGTCATGGCGTAGACGACGGCGGGGTTCGAGGGCGCGACCTTGACCCCGATGCGGCCCATGAGCCGGGGCAGTCCGCGCGTGAGCTTCTTCCACGTCCGGCCGCCGTCCAAGGACTTGAACAGCCCCCCCTCCTCGTCGCCGCTGAGAAAGGTCCAGGGTTTCCGCTCAAAACGCCACAGGGCGGCGTAGAGGATGTTCGGGTTGCGAGGGTCGATCTCCAGGTCGGCCACGCCGTGACGCTCGTCGGTGTAAAGCGTTTTCTCCCACGTCCGGCCGCCGTCCTCCGAGCGGAAGACGCCGCGCTCCTTGTTCGGGCCGAAGACATGGCCCAGGGCGCCGACGAAGACGACGTTCGGACGCCGGGGGTCGATGACGATGCGGGAGATGTGCCGCGCGTCCTGGAGGCCGAGCGACGTCCAGGTGGTTCCGCCGTCCGTGGACTTGAAGACGCCCCCTCCGGCGGAGACGCTGTTCCGGGGATTGGCCTCGCCCGTGCCGACATAGACGACTTCGGGGTTGTCCGGCTCGAGAGCGATGTCCCCGATGCTGGGGACCGCCTGACCGTCGAATATCGGCTTCCAGGTGACCCCTGCGTCCACGGTCTTCCACACTCCGCCCGTGGCGGTCCCGACATAGACGACGGCCGGGTTCCCCGGAACGCCCTCGATATCCGTGACGCGGCCGACCATGATGGCCGGTCCGATGTTCCGCCATTCCAGGCCGGCGAACAGGGCTTCAGTGAACGGCTTGTCCTTTGCGGCCGGCGCCGCGGGCCGTTCCTGCGCTCCGGCCGCGGTTAAAGAGATCAGCGCAATCGCCGTGACCAAGCCCCGTATCGGTGACCATCGCCCTCGTCTCATATCAGCCTCCTATGAAAAAATCGTTATGGATCCCGACTTATATATTTTCACCCAGAACAAGCGCCAAATCAAACACAATCCCATAAGCTCGCCTTGCCTTCATCGGCGCTATTTGGAGTGCGGCCGCATGTCAAAAACCTTGCCCGGATTCAGGATGGCGTTCGGGTCGAAAACCCTCTTGATGCCTCGCATCATATCCACTTGCCTTTCGTCCAGGCTGAACGCCAGGAACTCTTTCTTGACCAGGCCGATGCCGTGCTCCCCGCTCACGACTCCCCCGCGGGCCTTTCCGTCGCGGTAGATCTCCTCCCTGACGTTCTCAAACAGCGCGGCGGGGACGGGCTCCGTCATGGGGAGCGGCCGGCCGTCCTCGAAGCGGGTCTTCATGATGTGGGTGTGGACATTCCCGTCGCCCGCGTGCCCGAAAGTCGGCAGCCACAGGCCGTGCCTCCGGGAAACATCCCGGACAAACTTCACGTGACCGGCGATCTCGGAGCGCGGGAGGGAGATGTCCAGAATTTCGTAAGTCTCCGGCTTGATGGCGTCGTAGATCTTGCTTCGGATTTCAAGAACGCGGGCCTGCTTGGCCGCGGTATCGGCCACATAGACGTCCAAAGCGCCGGCCCGGAGGCAGGTCTCGGCCGCGGCGAGCGAAAGGCGCTCGAGCTCCTCTTCCGTGGGCGCGTCCAGGATGATCAAGAGATACGTCGTCCCGGCGGCGCATGGCCAGTTTTTCTTCAAGTGGGCCTCCGTGGCCTGGATGACGTCTCGGCCGACGAATTCCAGGGCCAGGGGGAGGCCCCCTCGAAGGATGAGGGGCACGGCGTCGATGGCCGGGGCGATATCCTCAAAGCCCGCCTGAACGTATTCGCGGCCGAGATTGGCGAGTTCCTTGCCCGAAAAGCCGATGCCTTCGGCCCCGACCGACCGGGACCTGGGCCGTGATGGCGGCTGTCGCACGGTG
>CAZFTV010000074.1:2443-9095 GCA_964521765.1 uncultured Eubacteriales bacterium | reverse complement strand
TCGCCCGCTCCAAGACCTGCTTCATCTTCGTCAACCAGCTCCGGGAGAAGATCGGCATGTTCATCGGCAACCCGGAAACGACCACGGGTGGCCGGGCGCTGAAGTTCTACTCCTCGCTGCGCGTGGACGTGCGCCGCGTGTCGGCGATCAAGGAGGGGGACAGCGTCGTCGGCAACCGGGTCAAGGTCAAGATCGTGAAGAACAAGCTCGCCCCGCCCTTCCGGGAGGCGTCCTTCGACATCATCTTCGGAAAGGGGATCTCGCGCGAGGGGGACCTCGTGGATTGCGGCCTCGACACGGGCCTCCTGGAGCGGACCGGGACCTGGTATTCCTACAAGGGCGAGCGGATGGGCCAGGGGCGGGACAACGTCAAAAAGCTTTTAATCGAAAATAAGGACCTGGCCGACAAGCTCGAGCTCGAGATCCGGAAGAAGATGGGGCTGATCCCGGAGGAGGAGAAGGAGCCGGCGGCGCCGACCAAGCTCGAGAAGCCGGAGAAGGCCGAGGGGAAGAGAGAGCGCAAGGGCGGCTGACGGCTATAAAGAAAGAGCGATATCGTCTTCCGGCTTCGGCCCGAATCCCAAATCCCAGCTCCCGCGTCCGCCGTCGTCCTTCTGATTCGGCCCCAGGCTGTAGACGGTGAAGCCCGTCCCGGACGGCCGGTAAATCAGCGGCTTTCCGGAAAACGGATCGGCCGGAACCTGGGGCAGGATTTCGGGCGCGAGGCGGTCGAGCGACTCGGGAAACCGGCCATGACGCCGTTGGTAGATGCGGCAGGCCAGGGCGGTCCGTGTGACATCGACCATGGCCTGGAGCTGGGTTTTTCGTGTCAGAGCCCAGCCGGGGATGGGGGGAAAAAAGACCGCGGCCAGGTCGGAAGAACGCGGAGGCTTTTTCGTCTTTTCCTGGAAGCCGTCCAGCCATTTCTGCCGATTGGGGTAAGGCACGTCGAACACATCCTCGGCGGCAATCCAGTTTTTAAGAACATACAGCGCTTCGGATTTGCGCTTCGGCTTGACCATCCATGAGTATGTTTTTTCCATCAGGTCGCCGCGATAGCGGCCTTGAATGATGGAAACGTATTCTTCCAGGATCATGGCGCGCTCAAGTTGAAAGCCGCGGCGCAGGCTTTCATCCAGGCGAAGGCCGTCGAGCGCGGCCAGGAGGGATTGGCAGGCCTGGTCATCCGGCACCCCCCGAGCCAAGACCGCCCACAAGGCGATGAGCTGCTCCTGGAGGATCATCGAGCAATACATGCGGTTGAAAGGATGAGGCTCCCTCATGAAAAAGGCCGCATTTCGGAGACTTGCCAGGAAATCTTGAACGGCCGAATCGAGGCGGCCTTCCTCGGCTTGGAGATAGGAGTTGATCAGGAAAAGCTGGATAAGAGGTTCCAGCTTTTTCAGGTTGATATACGCCAGGTTGAATGAGACATTATTCCACCTTCTTGCATAGCGGAAACACGGCTTTTTGGCCGCTTCTCTGATGAGCTGGAAGAGCGGTAGGTATTTCTCGGCAGTTTTGTAAAACACGGCCCTGGAGGCCGGGTCTAGGGACTTTCCCTCGGCCAGGCTTCGCCACGGGGCGTGGATGACCGTCTGGGAGTTGAAGTCCTTGACGAACATCGTTTCGAGAGCCCTCCACGTCAGCCCGGCGTTGTCGGCGTCCCGGCACGGCGGCGTGAAATCCCGGACGGAGAGCCGATACCCCTCGGCCTTCAACTTCTTGATTTCGTTCTCGAGCTGCTTCCCCGCGGTGAAGTTCAGGATCGCCCGGACGGCAAGCCCCAAAGCGACGACGACGGCAAGGACGAGAGCCGTCCCGGCCAGGATTTTTTTAGCCTTAACGTTCATGAAGCCTCCTCTTGATCTCTTCCAGAGTCAGGCGGATTGAAGGCGATTCCTTATTTTCAGGCGCGAGAGCCGTTTCCTTCCGGAATCGAGAAAGGACCCGGAGATAGGGATGCTCGTCCGGCAACTCCGCGGACTCGAGTCCGGTCCGGAGGCCCGGCGAGAAGAGGCGCCCCGGCTTGAGATTGAGCTCCGCGTCCATCTGCTTCTGCCGCCGGCCTTCCAGGGGGAGGTCGATCAAAACGGCAAGCGCCGCGATCGCCAGGCAGGCGGCCAGGACCATGCGGAGGCCCGGGGACAGGAGGCGCCGCCGGGCGGCCTCGCGGCGCGCGCCCTCGAGAACTCCGGTTCTGAGCTCCGGCGGCGCTGGCCGGGGAGAGAAGCGCTCCAGGAGATCGTGTGCCGGCCCAGGCCCGCTCATGGCTTTTCCTCCAACGCCTGGCGAAGCTTGTCGAGGCCGTAGCGGTACCGGCTGGCCGCGGTGTTTTGGGACTCGCCGCATACCCGGCCGATTTCCCGGAATGTCAGCCCTTGAAAAACTTTTAGGATGATTACCTCGCGCTGCTCCTCGGGAAGGCCGGCCAGGGCGGCGGAGACGAAGCGGGTGGAGGCCTCGTCCGGACCCGCGAACGATTCCCCGAATGCCGAAGCGACGGCTTCGGCGGCGGGCAGGGGAATCTCCGAGCGGCGTCTTTTTCGCAGGAAACGGTTGGCTTCGTTCCGGGCGATGCGGAAGAGATAAGCGCGGGGGTTCCGGGCAAGCTTCCATCGCAGCGGATAAAGGAGGAGGCGACAGAAGACCAGTTGAAGGACGTCCTGGGCGTCATCCAGGGAGCCGAGCTTCACGGAAAGAAAACGGTACAAGGCTTCTCCATGGCGGTCGTAGAGCTTTTCAATATCCACGGGCCTGGCTACTTAACAAGGGACTGGTCATGATCCGTGGCGCTCAATCCCGCTTTCATTACAATAAGACCCCTGCGCCCGCCGATTTTGTCTAGTGGTCCAAGGATGGCATGTCGGCTCTCATCCGTCAACCGGGAGGCTTTTTTCGGAGTGCGGCGACGCGTCGGCCGCCGACCTTTCCGAAGACGTCATCGAGCTCTCCCCGAATTCCCTCGGGGAGGCGGAGGGGCTAATTCATTATGACAAGAAGGCGTCTGAGGCTAGCGTCATGCCGCCGCACTCCAAAAAAGACGCCGTTATTCGCCAGATGTTCCGATGATGAAATAGGCGTCCCTTAAGCTTCTGGGAGGCGTAGAGGAAACAAAGCCGGCTTCCTGTGCTAGAATAGTAATAAGCGAGGATTTTCATGCCCGACCGGAGGGAATTTTTAAGAATGACCGGCGCGGCGGCCGGCGTCGCCCTGCTCGCCGGAGATGGCCGGCCGTCGATTCCTTCGGAAAGGCCTGCAATTAAAGAAAATGAAAACAATAAGGAGGAGATTGCCATGAGTTATACGGCCAAGGATTACGCCCGGCTCATAGGAACGCCGGGTTTCAGCGAGACGCTGCTGAAAAACCATTTCACCCTCTACCAGGGTTATGTGACGAACACCAACAAGGTCCTCGACCTGCTTCAGGCGATGCTGAAAGAGGGAAAGACCGCGACGCCCGAATACGCCGAGCTCAAGCGCCGCCTGGGCTGGGAGTTCAACGGCATGCGGCTCCATGAGCTCTATTTCGAGAACATGGGCGGCAAGGCCGGCCTCGACCCAGGGAGCCCGCTGGGGAAAAGGCTGGCCGCGGAGTTCGGGAGCCTCGAGCTCTGGGAGAAAGACTTCAAGGCCGTGGGCGCGATGCGCGGCATCGGCTGGGCCGCCCTCTACCACGACCGGGCCGGCGGCCGGTTCATCAACTTCTGGATCAACGAGCACGACGTCGCCCATCCGGCCGGGTGCGAGCCGCTGCTCATCATGGACGTCTTCGAGCACGCCTTCATGATCGATTACGGGCTGAAGCGCGCCGATTACATTGAGGCTTTTTTCAAGGCGATCGACTGGAAAGCGGTCGAAGCGCGCCTGAAGTGAGGCGCGCCGGTGGAGCATGATCCACAGGGAGAGGGTCCAACTTCTGAGCCGGGGCGAGCCGCGCAGGGGCGACTACGTCCTCTACTGGATGCAGGCCAGCCCGCGCCTTGAGTCGAACCACGCTCTGGAGTTCGCCATCCGGCAGGCCAACGAGCGGCGGCTGCCCGTCCTCGTTTTCTTCGGGCTGACGCCCCGCTTTCCCGAGGCCCCGGCCCGGGCCTATCATTTCCTCCTCGAGGGGCTCCGCGACGTCGAGCGCGGGCTCAAAGAGAGGCGCATCGGGTTCGTGATGAGGCGCGTCGAGCCCGACCGGGGAGCGGTCGAGCTCAGCCGCCGCGCCGGGCTGCTCGTCACGGATCGCGCCTATACGCGCCTCGAGCGCCTCTGGCGCGCGCGCGTCGCCGATCGGGCCGCCTGTCCCGTCATCCAGGTCGAGACGAACGTCGTCGTCCCGGTCGAGGCCGTCTCCCAGAAGGAAGAATACGCCGCGGCGTCCCTGCGGCCGAAGCTCCAGCGGCTGCTCAAGGATTTTCTCGCCCCGCTGAAAACGACCGAAGTCGAAAAACCGTTCCGCTCGAGGGACCTCGAATCCCTCGGCCTCACCGACCCGGCCCGCATCGCGGCCGAGCTTCCCGTGGACCGCCGCATCGGCCGCTCGCCGCTTTTCACGGGCGGGGAGAGCGAGGCGCAGCGGCGCCTCGACCGGTTCATCCGGCGCGGCCTGGCCGGCTATGACAAGGACCGGAACGACCCCGGCCTGGAGGGGACGTCGCGGCTCAGCCCCTACCTTCATTTCGGCCATATCTCGCCGCTCACGATCGCCCTGCGCGTGAGAAAGGCGAGCGGCGGCAGCCCGGCGGCCGAAGCGTTTCTCGAGGAGCTCATCGTGCGCCGGGAGCTCAGCATAAACTTCATCCTGCACAACGACCGTTACGATGCCTACGAATGCCTGCCCGCCTGGTGCCGGAAAACTCTGGCCGCCCACCGCCGCGACAAGCGGCCCTACCAGTACTCCGCACGCGACCTGGAGCAGGCGCGCACCCACGACCCCTACTGGAACGCGGCCCAGAAGCAGATGGTCCGCGGCGGCTGGATGCACGGATACATGCGCATGTACTGGGGGAAGAAGATCCTCGAGTGGAGCCGGACGCCCGAGGAGGCGTTCCGGACGGCGCTCGCGCTCAACAACCGCTATGAACTAGACGGCCGCGACCCCAACGGATTCGCCGGCGTGGCCTGGTGCTTCGGCAAGCACGACCGGCCCTGGGGCGAGCGCCGGGTCTTCGGCACGGTCCGCGTCATGAACGAGGCGGGCCTGAAGCGCAAGTTCGACGCCGACCGGTACGTGATAAGCGTGGAACGGGAGACGAGTAACTGATAGAAAAGAAAGGGGATTGCTCATGGCCCGTATGATGAAAAAGCGTTCGAGAAAATCCGGCCTTCCGCCGGGCGCCCTGGTCCATGTCGGCGAGAAGAGGGTCGACAAAGTCCGGATCACGGTCATGGACTACAACCCGGAGGACTGCGTCGAGAAGCAGACGCACAAAGTCTCGGAGTGCGTCCCCTTTCGCGACACCTCGACCATCACCTGGCTGAACGTGGACGGCATCCATGACGCGGGGCTGATCCAGGAGCTGGGGAGCTGCTACGGGATCCACCCCCTGACTCTGGAGGACATCATGACCACCTCCCAGCGGCCCAAGCTGGAGGACTACGGCGATTACCTGTGCCTCGTGGTGCGGATGCTCCACCCCAAGAAGGACGGCGGCGAGGAGCGGTTCGAGCAGGTCAGCATCATCATCGGACCCAACTTCCTCCTGTCGTTCCTGGAGGATGTGGGAGACGTGTTCGATCAGGTCCGGGAAAGGATCCGCGGCGGCAAGGGCCGCATCAGGCACCTGGGGACCGATTACCTGGCTTACATGCTGCTCGACGCCGTTGTGGACGGGTATTTCCTGGACCTGGAGAAGATCGGGGACGAGATTGAGGCCTTGGAGGGCGAAATACTGGACGAGCCCAGGCCGGCCGCCGTGCAGCGCATCCACCAGCTGAAGCGGGAGATGATTTTTCTCCGCAAATCGGTCTGGCCGCTCCGGGAGGCCATCGCCCGCCTGGAGCGGCGCGAGTCGCCTCTCGTCAAAGAGAGCACGGCGCTGTTTCTCAAGGACGTCTACGACCATACCATCCAGGTCATCGACACGGTCGAGACGTTCCGGGACATGCTCTCGGGAATGCTCGACACCTATCTCACCAGCGTCAGCAACCGGATGAACGAGGTCATGAAGATCCTGACCATCATCGCCACCATCTTCATGCCCTTGACCTTCATCTCCGGCGTCTACGGCATGAATTTTCAACACATGCCCGAGCTGGGATGGAAGTGGGGGTACTGGGCGGTGCTGGGGGTCATGGCCGTCGTGGCCGGGGTGATGTTCGTCTTCTTCAAGAGAAAAAAGTGGCTGTGAAAAAGCATCTCCTATTGTGTGATGGCCTTGAACACGGGGGACACAATACCAATTTCTTAAAATAGGCATTGTGTCCCCCATTTAAGTAAGGAGAGGAACCATGGACAAACCCAGGCATCAACCGACCCATCCGGTGATGAGCGTCAAGGACGTCCTGCTCCTCATCGGCGGAGCACTGCTGCTCATCGTCATCTTCCAGAACATCAAGGCCCACCAGTTCCGGATCTTCTTCTGGAAGCTGTGGGTTTCCCCCCTGCTGCTCATCCTGATCATGGCCGGCGCCGGCTTCCTGGCCGGCTGGCTCGTCGCCA